>JAZQWQ010000037.1:0-2496 GCA_045632385.1 Faecousia sp. | reverse complement strand
GCAGCTAAGAAGGTTGGCGCAGTCCTGGCTGAGCGCGCTAAAGAGAAGGGCATTGAGAAGGTCGTATTCGACCGTGGCGGCTATGTATATCACGGCCGTGTCGCTGCTCTGGCTGAAGGCGCACGCGAAGCTGGCCTGAAGTTCTAAGGAGGAGGAAAAGAAATGGCTTACAATAAGACTCCTAACAATGAAGCTCCCGAACTCATCGAGAAGGTTGTTTACCTGAACCGTGTCTCCAAGACCGTTAAGGGTGGCCGTGTCATGAAGTTCTCTGCTCTGGTTGTCGTCGGTGACGGCAAGGGCACTGTGGGCTATGGCCTGGGTAAGGCCGCTGAAGTTTCCGAAGCAATTCTCAAGGGCATCACCGATGCCAAGAAGAATATGATGAAGGTCTCCCTGGTGGACGGCACAATTCCTCACGACGTGCTGGGCATCTTCGGTGCAGGTACCGTTATGCTCAAGCCCGCCCCTGAAGGTACCGGTGTGATCGCCGGCGGCGCTGTCCGTGCTGTTATGGAAGCTGTTGGTATCCGCAACATCGTTGCAAAGTGCCTGCGCTCCAACAACCCCCAGAACGTGGTTAAGGCCACTATGGAGGGCTTGAAGACCTTGCGTTCTGCCGAGCAGGTTGCTGCTATCCGTGGCAAGAGCGTAGAAGAAATTGTGGGTTAAGGAGGGCAATTAACAATGGCAAACTTGAAGATTAAGCTTGTTAAGAGCCTGAACGGCCGCCTGGAAAAGCAGATCGCTACCGCCCATTCCCTGGGCCTGCGTAAGATCGGCCAGGTTACTATCCAGCCCGACAACACCCAGACCCGCGGCAAGATCGCTAAGATCGGCTTTATGCTGCAGGTTACCGAAGTAGAATAAGGAGGAGACAAGTATGAAATTGCATGAACTTGCTCCTGTCGCTGGCTCCACTTTTGAGGGCAAGCGTAAGGGTCGTGGCGTCGGCACCGGCAACGGTAAGACCGGTGGTCGTGGCCACAAGGGTCAGCACGCTCGTAGCGGCGGCAAGACCCGTATCGGCTTCGAAGGCGGTCAGATGCCTCTGGTTCGCCGTATCCCCAAGCGTGGTTTCACAAACATTTTTGCAAAGCCCCTGACCGCCATCAACGTGGCAGTTCTGAACCGCTTTGAAGATGGCGCTGTGGTGGATGCAGCCGCTTTGATTGAGAAGGGCATCATTTCTGAGTGCCCCTACGGTCTGAAGGTGCTGTCCAACGGCACTGTGACCAAGAAGGTTACTGTTAAGGCTGCGGCTTTCTCTGAGTCTGCAAAGGAAAAAATCGAGCAGGCAGGCGGAAAGACCGAGGTGGTGTAAATGTTTCGCACACTGGCAAATGCTTGGAAACTTCCCGAGCTGCGCAAGAAACTGATGTTCACTGTCCTGGTGCTGCTGATCTACCGTTTGTGCAGTGTTATTCCTGTGCCCTTCATTGACGCAGCACAGCTGACAAACTACTTTAACAGCACCCTGTCCAACACCATTTTGGGCTTGTACGATGCTATGTCCGGTTCTGCCTTCTCTACGGCAACCGTTCTGGCATTGGGCATCCAGCCCTACATCAATGCTTCTATTATCATCCAGCTGCTCACCGTAGCGATCCCCGCCTTGGAGCGTATGGCTAAGGAAGAGGGCGAGGCTGGTAAGAAGAAAATTGAGCGTATTACCCGTTATACCACCATCGGCTTGGGCCTTCTGCTGGGCTTTGCGTATTACACCATGATGCGCAATTACGAGACCCAGGGTCTGACCCTGATTACCGAAAGCGGCTTCCTGCCTGCGCTGGTAATTATTCTGACCTTTGCAGCCGGTTCCTGCCTGGTTATGTGGTTGGGTGAGCAGATTACCGAGTTTGGTATCGGCAACGGTATCTCCATGATCCTGTTTGCCAACATCATCTCCGGTCTGCCCGGCGGTCTGTCCAGAATTCTGGGTATGACCTGGTGGCAGGCACTGATCGTGGTCGTGGGTATGATGGCTCTGGTTGTTTTCATCATTTTCATCAATGATGCAGAGCGCCGCATCCCCATCTCCTACGCAAAGCGTGTTGTGGGCCGTAAGGTCTACGGCGGTCAGAGCACCAATCTGCCCATCAAGGTTGCAATGAGTGGCGTTATGCCTGTTATCTTTGCTTCCTCTATCTGCTCTCTCCCCGCAACCGTCTGTGCCTTCGTGCCTGGATGGTCTGACAGCTGGGCAAATAAGAATTTGTTTGCACCTACCAGCTGGCCCTATTTCGCTTTCTATGTTCTGATGATCTTCTTCTTCAGCTGGTTCTATTCCACCATCCAGTACGATCCGGTGGAGATCTCCAACAACCTGAAGAAGAACGGCGGCTTCATCCCCGGCTTCCGTCCGGGCAAGCCCACCTCTGACTTCATCCAGAACGTGATCAACAAGATCATCATCTTTGGTGCTGTGTATCTGGCAATCGTTGCCGGTCTGCCCATCATCGCAGGTAATGTGATGAGCGCTGTGCAGAACCTGGC
>JAZQWQ010000036.1:0-20297 GCA_045632385.1 Faecousia sp. | reverse complement strand
CTGGGAAAGTCTTGCGCCGTTGCCGGTCAGCTCTGTTTGATAGCCCTGGGGCAGACGGGTAATGAAATCGTGGGCATTGGCAAGCTTTGCCGCCTGGATACATTCTTCATCGGTGGCATCTAACTTGCCGTAACGGATATTGTCCATCACCGTGCCGGTGAACAGGTTTGTATCCTGTAAAACCACGCCAAGTGAGCGACGCAGATCCGGCTTTTTGATCTTGTTGATGTTGATATTATCGTAGCGGATCTTGCCGTCGGCAATATCGTAGAAGCGGTTAATGAGGTTCGTAATGGTGGTCTTACCGGCACCGGTTGCACCAACGAATGCAATCTTCTGACCCGGGTGCGCATAGAGCGTCACGTCGTGAAGTACGGTCTTCTCCGGCACGTAGCCAAAGTCCACATTGAACATGGTAATGTCGCCTTTGAGCTCTGTGTAGGTGACCGTACCATCTGCCTGATGGGGGTGCTTCCAGGCCCAGTGTCCGGTATGCTCTGCGCACTCGGTAATGTTGCCGTCCTCGTCAATGTGGGCATTGACCAAAGTGACATAGCCCTCGTCCACTTCCGGCTCTGCATCCAAAAGTTCAAAAATACGCTCTGCACCGGCCAGCGCCATAATAATAGCATTGATCTGGTTACTGACCTGACCGATGGGACGGTTAAAGGTACGGGAGAACAACAGGAAGGATACCAGACCGCCGGTGGTCAGCAGGCTTCCACCGGAAGCAATAACCAAAATGGAACCCACCACTGCCAAAATAGCGTACTGGATATAGCTTAAGTTGTTGTTCACCGGACCCATCATATTGGTAAATGCGCCGGCCTTGAATGCGTTCTGACGGAGGGTATCGTTCTTCCCGTCAAATTCCTGCTTACAGGCTTCCTCGTGGGTAAACACTTTCACCACACGCTGACCGCTGACCAGTTCTTCCACATAGCCGTTGACAGCGCCCAGGGCTTTCTGCTGACCAATGAAGAACTTGGCCGAGTGCATCGCAACGGTCTTGGTGATAAAGAAGATGCCAAACACCGTGATGATCACGATACCGGTCAAAATAGGAGAAGTAAACAGCATCGCGAAAAATACCACAACGATGGTCATGGCCGAAATGATACACTGGGGAATGGCCTGGGAGATCATCTGCCGCAGGGTATCAATATCGCTGGTGTAGCGGCTCATCAGGTCGCCTACCTGGTGGGTATCAAAGTAGCGCACCGGAAGCTTCTGCATATGGGTAAACAGGGTGTCCCGGAGCGTTCTTTGAATACCCTGGGTCACCGGAACCATCAGGTAGCTTGCCAGGAAGGTTGCCAGCATTCCCAATATATAAAGACCTGCCAGCATGATCAAAAAGCGAATGATCGGGGCAAAATCCGGCACACTTTGGGAAAGCATCGGCGTGATATAATCATCGATCAGGGTACTTAAAGAACCGTCGGCAACAACGGAAATACCGGTGGAGAACAAAATGCATGCCAGCATAAACACCAGCCGGCCGGTGTAGGGCTTTAAGTAGGTCAAAAGCCGTAAAAACGTCTTTTTCGGATCTTTGGCCTTTCGGCCATCACCCTGCATTCTCACTGGAGGCATTATTCTTCACCGCCTTTCACCTGGGACTCATACACTTCCCGATAGATCTGGCTGTCGCGAAGCAAGGTTTCGTGGTTGCCCTGGGCTACCAGCTTACCGCCGTCCAGCACCAAAATCAGGTCAGCTTCCTGGACAGAGGAAACACGCTGGGCAATGATCAGCTTGGTAGTGCCGGGAATACGCTCGGCAAAGGCCTTGCGGATCTGGGCATCGGTATGGGTATCCACCGCAGAGGTGGAATCGTCCAAAATCAGGATCTTGGGCTTTTTCAGCAAAGCCCGGGCGATACAAAGCCGCTGCTTCTGACCGCCGGAAACGTTCTTGCCCTCCTGCTCGATATAGGTATCGTAGCCATCAGGGAAGGTTTCAATAAAGCTGTGGGCGCAAGCTAGCTGGCAAGCCTCGATCATTTCCTCGTCGGTAGCATCCGGATTGCCCCAGCGAAGATTATCCTTAATGGTTCCAGAGAACAGGGTATTCTTCTGCAGCACCATTGCCACCTGGTCACGAAGGGCTTTGATGTCGTAATCCCGCACATCCACACCGCCGACCTTGATAGAACCCTCGTTGACATCATAAAGACGGGGAATCAGCTGCACCAGGGTAGATTTGGAAGAACCGGTACCGCCAATGATACCCACGGTATAGCCGGAAGGGATCTTGACGCTTACATTATCCAGAGCATTTTTATCCGCTTTTTCAGAATAGCGGAAGCAAACACCCTCAAATTCCAACGTGCCGTCTTTGACTTCCATCACCGGGTTTTCCGGGTTTTTCAGCTTGCTTTCTTCCTGCAAAAGCTCTGCGCAACGGCGCATCGGCTCGCGGCTCATAGTCAGCATTACAAACACCATAGACAGCATCATAAGACCGGACAAGATCTGGGTGGTATATGTAAACATAGAGGCTAAGTTGCCGGTGGTAAAGGTGGTGTTACCGGAGGTAACGATCATTTGCGCGCCCAGATAAGAAATGGCGATCAGCGCCGCATACACCGCGCCATTCATCAAAGGGGAGTTAAAGGCCATAATTCTCTCTGCTTTGGAGAAATCCTTATATAAGGTAGCGGAAACACCGGAGAACTTTTCCTCTTCCTTTTTCTGACGGACGAAGCTTTTTACAACACGGATGCCGTGGAGGTTTTCCTGAATCACGTTGTTCAGCTTATCCACCGTCTTAAAGCCACGCTCGAAAATGGGGAACACCAACTTGGTCAGCACAGTCAGACCCAAAGCCAAAACCGGCAACACGATCAGATACACCATACACAGCCGGGGGCTGAGCTGATACACCTGAATACAGGCCAGCACCGTCATGACCACGCAGCGCACCGTCATACGAATCATCATTTGGAAGCACATCTGAATATTGGCCACATCCGATGTGATACGGGTGATGATGGAAGCGGTAGAGAATTTATCGATGCTGCCAAAGTCAAAGCTTTGCACCCGATAGTACATATCCTGCCGCAGGTTCTTGGAAAAACCGGTAGCTGCATAGGCAGCAAACACCGCAGAGCCAACACCGAAAATCAAGGAACACAAAGCGCACAGCACCAGCAAAATGCCCTGCTGCCACACCACAGAGATATTCCCGGCGGTAATGCCGTTATCCACCATCGTTGCCAGAATACCCGGGATGCGAATCTCCATATACACCTCCCCTGCCATACACACAGGGCTGAGGATCGCCGCCAGGGCATACTGCCGAATACTTTTTGAAAGGGTTCTTAACATTTCCTCTCTCCTTTCACACCATTTCATATTCAAATATTGTATCTCCCCACGCAAGAAAAAGCAATAGCAACTGAAAAAAGTTTACAATTAAACGCTGTTTACAAGGAGCAAAAACAATGCTATAATATAAACTTGGAAGAGGCTGTGCTTCCCAATTTGATTTTTAGAAGGAGGGGCTATATGAAACGCTTTAAGCTATGGCTGCGGGTTTTCACAGGCAAATGGCTGGAAAACTTTCGCCAGTGCGACCTGTTGCTGCTTTTGCTTTGCGTGATCGCCACTGCTTTTGGTTTTTTGATGATCGCCAGCGCCACCTCCAGCGAAGGTATTATGCGTTATATGATCATGCAGGCACTGGCTTCTGCGGCCGGTATCTTCCTGTATGTGCTGATCTCCTCCATCGATACGGATTTCTTCTCCGAACACAGAATGGCCCTGGTTATTATCAATGCCGTTTTGCTGATCATGCTTATTCCTTTCGGTGTGACGGTCAACGGTAACCGAAGCTGGCTGCGTTTCCCGTTTTTGCCCTTTAACATTCAGGCAGCGGAAATTTGTAAAATTTCCTTTATCCTGATTTTGGCTTCGGTGATGTCCTCCCGGCAAAACAACCTGTCTTCCCCTGCGTCTATTTTTCATATGACCGCCCATCTGGTGCTACTGTTTGGTATGAACTTCCTAATCTCCGGTGACCTAGGTGTGTCGCTGATCTTCGCCTTTATTTTCCTGGGTATGACCTTTGGTGGCGGTGTCAGTGGCTTCTGGTTTTTGATTGCCATTGGATTTGTGGCTGTTGGCGCACCGCTGGCCTGGAATTTCTTCCTGGCGGACTACCAAAAAAGACGTATTGCAGTTTTGTTTGACCCCAGTCTTGACCCCTACGGTACCGGCGCTATGTACCATACCATTCGTGCTATGCGCTCCCTCACCGGTGGCGGTTTAACCGGACAAGGTCTTTTCCAGGGTAACCGTACCCAGGCCGGCGCGCTGTTCGCCCAGCATACGGACTATATCTTCGCCGCAATCGGTGAAGAACTGGGCTTTGTAGGCTGTGCGGCGGTGCTGCTTCTGTTGGGACTGATTATTTTCCGTTGTGTATGGGTTGGTCTTCGCAGCCAGGACTTCCTACGGCGGCTGGTTTGCTTTGGCGCTGCCTCAGCTTTGTTCTTCCAGGTTCTGATCAATGTGGGTATGTGCTTGGGTGTTGCGCCGGTTATCGGTCTGACATTGCCCTTTATCAGCTACGGCGGTTCGTCGATCATTACGCTATACACGATGCTGGGTCTTGTGTCCGGTGTATATGCCCGACCAGCCCCTACCGTGCAGCAGCGGTACATCCATCCCCCAGTTACGTATCACGAATAAAAAAATGCGGATGGAAAATTTCCATCCGCATTTTTGATTGTATCTTACTTGCAGAAGTCCTTGGCAACTGCCACGATGTTGGAAGCGCACAGACCAAACTGCTCTAAAAGCTTCACAGCGGGACCGGAGTGACCGAACTCGTCGTTGACGCCGATGCGCTTGACAGGCGTGGGGCACTTCTCGGACAGAACACCGCAAACAGCTTCGCCTAAGCCGCCGATAACGGAGTGCTCTTCGCAGGTGATGATCTTGCCGCACTTCTTGGCAGCTGCGATCACCAGCTCCTCATCCAGGGGCTTAATGGTAGCCATATTGATGACCATAGCATCGATACCGTCTTTCGCCAGCTCCTCAGCAGCCAGAACTGCTTCGTAAACCAGCAGACCGTTGGCGATAATGGCAACGTCCTTGCCTTCCTTCAGCACTTCGCCCTTGCCGATCTGGAACTTGAAGTCTTCGCTGTGGAATACCGGCACAGCCAAACGGCCAAAGCGCAGGTAAACAGGGCCTTCCATCTCGTAAGCAGCCTTCACAGCAGCCTTGGCCTCAATGTCGTCAGCGGGGCAGATGACAGTCATACCGGGAATGGTACGCATCAGTGCGAAGTCCTCGCAGCACTGGTGGGAAGCGCCGTCCTCACCGACGGAAATGCCACCGTGGGTAGCGCCGATCTTTACGTTCAGGTGGGGGTAGCCAATAGAGTTACGCACCTGCTCAAATGCACGACCGGCAGCGAACATTGCAAAGCTGGATACAAAAGGCACCAGGCCTGCGGTGGACATACCGGCAGCGGCACAGATCATATTCGCTTCGGCGATACCGAAGTCAAAGTGACGGTCGGGGAAAGCCTTCTGGAACACGCCGGTCTTGGTAGCACCGGCCAGGTCAGCATCCAAAACAACCAGGTCTTTCTTCTCGTTACCCAGTTCTACCAATGCAGCACCGTAGCTGTCACGGGTTGCAACTTTCTTCATTTCAGCCATATCTTACGCCTCCAATTCTGCCAGCTGAGCCTTCAGCTCAGTCATTGCCTGCTCGTACTCTGCATCGTTGGGAGCCTTGCCGTGCCAGCCAGCCTGGTTTTCCATATAGGAAACACCCTTGCCCTTGATGGTCTTGATCACGATGGCACTGGGCTTGCCGGTGGTAGCCTTTGCGTTTGCAAAAGCAGCCTCGATGGCATCAAAGTCATGGCCGTCGATTTCCTGAACATAGAAGCCGAAAGCCTCCAGCTTGCCTACGATGGGGTAGGGACTCATAACATCTGCAACTGCGCCGTCGATCTGCAGACCGTTGTTGTCAACCACGATGCACAGGTTGTCCAGCTTATAGTGGGCAGCAGACATGCAAGCTTCCCAAACCTGGCCTTCCTGAATCTCGCCGTCACCCAACAGAGCGTAAACACGGTTCGTCTTGCCGTTGTATTTGGCGGCAATTGCCATACCCACAGCAGTAGAAATGCCCTGGCCCAGAGAGCCGGTGGACATATCCACACCGGGAACGGTATTCATATTGGGGTGGCCCTGGAGATAGCTGTCAATGTGGCGGAAGGTGGGCAGGTCTTCCACAGGGAAGAAGCCACGGTTTGCCAATGTGGCATACAGGCCGGGGGTGGTGTGACCTTTGGAAAGAACAAAACGATCACGTGCTTCCCACTTGGGGTTCTTGGGATCGATGTTCATCTCCTTGAAGTACAGGTATGTAAACACCTCTGCTGCAGACAGACTGCCGCCGGGGTGGCCTGCTTTTGCGCCGTGGGTAGACTCAATTACACCCATACGCACCTTGCAGGCAGCGATTTGCAACTGCTTTTTTTCACTGAGCGTCATAATTTGCCTCCTTATGGTTTGAAACCGCATTTGCGGTTATTCTTCCAGATTATTCTACCATTGTTTTATAAAACTTGCAAGCAAAATCCGTATTTTGCAGCAAATTAGTTTTTGGGACTGCTGAGCATCTCCCTGCGATACTGAGCTGGGGTTTTTCCGGTGACCTTTTTGAACCGATAGCAGAAATAGGTCTGGGAGCTAAAGCCGCACTGGGCTGCCACATCGGCAATGCTGACCTTACTGCCCAGAAGTGCGGTTTTGGCAGCGGTAATTCGAAACCCCAGATGCCGCTGGGCTGGGGTTTTCCCAAAGGCAGCCGTGTAAAGCTTATGGAAGTAGGTGGGGTCTAAGTTGCACAGCTTGGCAAGCTCAGCCAGATTAATTTCCCGGGTCAGGTTATCCCGGATGAATTTATCCGCCATTTGAAGGGTTTTCCGGTGTTGGTATACGCCGCTGTCTGCAGCCTTGGGATTGGTGCTGTACCGACTCAAAATGGCCAGAATCCGATAAGCGCAGCTATGCTGCTTCAGCCGCCCCATCAGCGTATCGTCCTCGGTTGCCACCATCTGATTGATCAGGTTGATTACCTCTGACACATTCCACATAATGAAGAAATTCGGCAGATTGTCCAGCATTTTGCAAAGTTCCGGGTTTTGGGTGACCACGTTGAAATAGTAGCCCCGGTAGGGCTTGACAATTTCCTGTATTTGTCCGGGTTTACTCAGGCAGCAGCCGCCCTTCCGGGCTTTGTACAGCACACCGTCATTGCAAAGACCACCCGCACAATCGTCCGTGTAAAACTCGAACTCATAGGCAGTGATTTTCCGAGGTGTCTGCCAGGCGCTGTTTTTATTCAAATAATAGTCAAAAACACCAAAATTAGAAAGGCTAAAGCTTAAGCTCTCCACCACACTCGCCCCCTTGCTTTTTTTGTAAAGGATAGCACATTTCCCTGGGTTTTTCGATTAGCAATATGCACAAAAAAATTATGGCAGTTTTGGTAAAAATGCACCTTGTTTTTTTAGGGCAGATGGGGTATGCTTAGCCCGAAGAAAACCTTATGATAAGGAGAGATTCTATATGGAGAATTTATTGAAAGTCGGCTATGCCCGGGTGGACATCACCCCGGAACAATATACCAATCTGGGCGGTACCGGCAACGATGCCGGACGTATGTGCAACCGAATTGAAACCCGGATTTTCGGCACTTGCGTTGCCATCACCGATAGCGATGACAACACCATTTTGTACTGCCCCTCGGATATCATCCATGCAAGAGCCTGTCTGGCTGACCCGGCTCGCGAGGCGATCGCTGAAGCTACCGGCGTTCCCTTCGATCACATTATGATCAATGCCTCCCACAACCACTCCGGCCCCAGCACCAGCTCTCCCAGTCTGGAGACAGTGCAAATTTGGTTCCAGCACTTTATTAAGCAGATGGTTAAGTGCGCCAAGGAAGCGATGGAGGACCGGAAGCCGGCTACCATTCTGGCAGGTCAACGGGAAGTTCCCGGTATGACCTTTGTGCGGCACTATCATATGAATGACGGCACGGTGGCAGGTCCTAACTCCGGAAGCTTTGCCTCCGGCGCAAAGGCCCACATTACGGAAGCTGATAACCAGCTGCAGGTGGTCCGGTTCTGCCGGGAAGGCGGTCGGGATGTGGTGCTGGTCAACTGGCAATGCCACGCTACCTCTGCCAGCGGTGTTGACGTACTGGCGCTATCCGGTGACTACATTCCCTATCTGCGCGACCACGTAGAAGGCTCTACCGGTACGCACTTTGCTTTCTTCCAGGGCGCTGCCGGCAATCTGGTGCCACGGAGCAAAATTGCGGACGAAAATGCCATTGAGCCGGGTGTCCCTCTGTACGGAAGAACTCTGGCTGACCATGTGATTTCCTGTCTGAATGAAAATATAAAGCCTCTGGCCGGAGGCAAGGTACAGGCAATCAAGCGCACATACACCGGTATGATTGACCACTCTGACGATGCCCGCGGCGAACTGGCTGCGGAAACTTTGGAAAAATATCTGCAGTATCCCCGGGAGCAGGGTGTGGAAGCCAGAAAAATGGTTCGAGAAGCCGGCTTTAACAGCTTCCTCCACGCAATGGGTATCGCTCGCCGTGCAACGCTTGGCGAGACCTTGAGTCTTGACATTTGGGCGCTGCGTGCAGGCGAACTGGGCTTTATCAGCGCGCCCTATGAGATGTTCTGCTCCAGCGGTATGTACATCAAAGAAAGCTCTCCCTTCCCCATGACCTTTGTGGTATCCTGCTGTAACAACACCAACGACTATATGGCAGATGAGACCTCCTTCCAATACGACATCTATGAGGTCAACACCCGTCGATTTGGCAAGGGCGCGGCAGAAGAATTGGCTGGAAACTTTGTAGATATGCTGTCCAAGATAAAATAACAGGAGGAACACACAATGGAAAAGAAATTACAGGTAGGTTTTGCCCGGGTGGACATCACTCCGGAGCAGTACACCAACTTAGGCGGCTTGGGCGACGATGCACACCGTATGTGTCAGGTGGTTCGGGACCATATCTTTGGCTCCTGCGTTGCCATTACCGATGCCAACGGTGAGACGATGCTGTTCTGCCCCTCTGACATTATTCACGCAAGAAGCTGTCTGTCCACTCCGGCTCGTGAGGCCATTTCCGAAGCTACCGGTATCCCCTTTGACCATATTATGATCAACGCTTCCCACAACCACTCCGGTCCCAGTACCAGCTCTCCCCACTTGGAGACCGTGCAGATCTGGTTTAAGCACTACATCAAGCAGATGGTCAAGTGCGCCAAGGAGGCCCTGGCTGACCGGAAGCCCGCCACCGTTCTGATGGGTCGCGGCTGCGCCCCGGATATGAACTATGACCGCCACTACCTCACCAACGATGGCATCCTTGCCACCGGCGGTCCCAAGTACCCCTGTGAAAAGCACATCCTGGGCAATGATGAGATCTTCCAGCTGGTAAAATTCCAGCGGGAGGGCGGCAGAGATGTACTTCTGGTCAACTGGCAGTGCCACGTTACCGACTGCAGTGCTACCCCCAGTGACCGTTTCGTAATGACCGCCGACTATGTTGGTGTTCTGCGTAACGAGCTGGAAGGTCAGCTGGGCTGTCACTTTGCCTTCTTCCAGGGCGCTGCCGGCAACCTGGTGCCCAACTCCCGAATCGCCAGCGAAAACGTTCGGGAAGTTCACGATTATCACACCTACGGCAAGGATCTGGCTGCCTATATCATTGACGCGCTGAACGATCTGCAGCCGGCAAAGGCAGGCGATGTGAAGGTCGCCAAGTACACCTTTGAGGAAGAAGTGGACCACGCGGACGATCATATGGCTGAAAAGGCAAGATATGTCCGGGATCACTATTTCGATTTCCCCACAAATAAAGAAAAATACGACTTTGTCCGGGAACACGGCTTTAACAGCTATCTGCACGCAAATGGTGTTGCCCACCGGGCAGGCTACGACCCCGGTGAGACCATCTGCATTGATATTTTCGCGCTGTCCTGCGGTGACTTCTCCTTTATCTGCGCGCCTTATGAGATGTTCTGCTCCAGCGGTCAGTTCATTAAGGACAACACCCCCTTCCCCATGACCTTTATCGTATCCTGCTGTAACAACACCTATGACTATATGGCAGACAACACCATTTTTGATTACGACGTTTACGAAGTGAACACCCGTCGCTTCGCCCGTGGCGCAGCAGAACGGCTGGCGCAGCACTTTGTGGATCTGCTTCACGAACTGAAGTAAGGAGAATAAAAATGGCAAAACAATTTATGGTAGGCTTTGCCCGGGAAGATATTACCCCTGAGGAGTTTAACACTTTGGCAGGCTTCGGCAACGATCTCTACCGGATGTGCAACAATGTGCTCGACCACGTATTCGGTACTGTCATCATCCTGCAGGACGCAGACGGAAACCGGGTTGCCATGTGCTCAGTGGATCTGCTCAATGCAAAAGAGGACACTGTGGTAAAAATGGCAAGAGATTCCATTTCTGAGGCCACAAACATTCCTGCTGACCACATTATGGTCAACGTGACCCACACCCACGCAGCCCCCTCTTTCTACAATCCCGATGACGAGCGCACCGGTCCTTTCCTGAAGCTTTATGCCAAGCAAATGGCAAAAGCCGCCGTAGAAGCCATTGAAGACCTGAAACCAGCCACCGCCCAGGTAGGCAAGACCATTGCCAAAAAGCTGTGTTTTAAGCGACACTACGTTTTGGAGGACGGCTCCGTTGCGACCTTCGGTTCTAACCAGAAAAAGCTGCGCAAGGTCGCCCACGCTGCCCCTGCAGATGAAGAACTGCGGGTGATCCGGTTTGTCCGGGAAGGCGGCAGAGATGTGGTAATGGTGAACTTCCAATGCCACGCGACTACCACCAGCGGCTCCAAGCGGTATGATATGTCCGCAGATTTCCCCGGCACAATGCGGGATCATCTGGAAGGTCTGACCGGTTGCCACTGCGCTTATTACCAGGGCGCTTGCGGTGACCTGGTTCCCCGTTCTCTTTTGGATCCGCTGAATATCATCGATGAGGGTGACTATTTTGCCCACGGCAGAAAGATTGCTGAAGTAGCCTATGACTGCCTGCAGAACAAGATGGAACCGGCAGAATTAGGCACGATCAAAACCGTACAATTTACCTACTCCGGTCCTGTGGACCACTCCGAGGATCACCGGATCGAGGATGCCAAGAAGATTCGCGACGGCTTCTACGATCTGCCTACGGATGCGGACCGTACCGCGCGGCTGAAGGAGTACGGCTTTAACTCCTACCTCCAGGCCGGACATATTATCCGCCGGGCAAACAGTGGTGACACCCACAGCTTTGAGCTGGATGCGGTGCGGGCAGGCGACATTTCCTTTGCCACTGCGCCTTTTGAAATGTTCTCCAGCAACGGCAAGTTCGTCAAGGACAACAGCCCGTACAAAATGACCTTTATGTGCGCTTACTGCAACGGCGCCAACTCCTATATTGCCGACGATGCCGCCTACGACTACACCACCTACTGCTATGAGGTGGACAGCCGTACCTTCCCCAGAGGCGGCGGCGAGGACATCGCAAACAGCTTAGTCCGCCTTCTGGAAGGTCTGGAGGATTAAACAAAAAAACCTCACCTTTTCTTTTCTATTTTGCCTTGTATTCCCTATACATTGCAAGTATGATGGATGTGAGCTTATTTGTATGGGTCGCCATCAATAGGCGGCCCATATTCCTTAATATTCAAGGAGGTAAACGATATGCAATCCAACTTTTTAATTGGCTTTGCCCGGGAAGACATTACCCCGGACGAGTATATGTCCTTGGCCGGCTTTGGAAACGATTCTCACCGGATCTGTACCAATGTGATCGATCGACTCACTGCCACTGTGATCCTGATGCAGGATGCAAACGGTGAACGGCTGGCCTTTGTGTGTTTGGATCTGTTGCATTCTCTGGAGCGCACTGTTACCAAGCTTGTCCGGGAAGTGATTCCCCAGGCCATTGACATTGCCCCGGAGCGTGTGATGATCTCCGCTTCCCATACCCACGCAGGACCCTCCTTCTATGACCCGGAAGAGGACGAGCCTACCGGCCGTTTCTTCCAGAAGCTTGCCAAGAAGCTGACTCGGGCAGCCCAGGATGCAGAAGCTGACCTGGCGCCGGCAACCCTGCTATTCGGCAAGCGAGAGCTTCCTCAGATGACCTTTAAGCGGCACTACCGCAAACCCGACGGTACCATCGGCACCAATGCCTCCGGCGGTGTTCCGGTTGGCCCCGGTGATACCCAGATGCAGCTGATGCGCTTTGTCCGTGGGGACAAAATGGATATCGTGCTGGTAAACTGGCAGTCCCACGCTACCATTATCAGCGCCGGCAACCGCACCGATATGACCTTTGACTACCCCGGCATTATGCGCACCCACATTGAGATGTCCCTGGGCTGCCACTGCGCCTTTATGCAGGGCGCTTGCGGTGATATGGTGCCAATCTGTCGCACCCCGGAACTGAATATCGTCGAGCCTGTAGGTGATCATGTGGCCTATGGCCGTGCGCTGGCTGATAAGGCTTTGACGCTTCTGCAGGAAGATATGCGTGAAGCCAATCTGGGGCAGATTCGCTGTATCCAGGAAACCTTCGCAAGCCCCGTAGACCATACAGAGGACTACCGTGTGCCGGATGCCCTGAAGCACAGAAAGGACTATCTGAGCCTACCCAAAGAAGAACAACTTGCCCGGAATAAGCAGTACGGCTTCCGTGGCTGGTTGCACTCCGGTATGATCATCAACCGTTCCAAAAAAGGACCGAATATGGAATTTGAGCTCAATGCCATTTCCATTGGTGATGTTTCCTTTGCCACAGCGCCCTATGAGATGTTCAGCTCCAACGGTCGGTTTGTCAAGGATCACTCCCCTTTCAAGATGACCTTTATGTGCGCTTACTGCAATGGTAACAACTCTTACATTGCCGATGACGAAGCCTTTGACTACACCTCCTGCTATGAGGTAGACTCCCGGTATCTGTTCCGTGGCGCCGCTGAGGAGATCGCCAATAAGCTGGTAGAGCTTCAGCACCAGGTAAAGTAAATGTATCCTTGGAGGTATTTTTATGTATGCAGCAGAAGACATTAAACACTTAATCCAGCCCGTTCCCCAGCAAGTCAAGTCCGGTCGCGGCAAAGATTTGAAAATCCTGCCTACCAGCAAGTTTACCCTGGCTGCCCCGGAGGCAGAGTGCGGTCCTGTCAAAACCGCAAAGGATAAGTTGGAAGCATTTTTGAAGCACCACTTCGGAGAAGATTGCTTTGCAGAAAACGGCATTGCCATTACCCTGGAGCTTTCTCAGGATGCCCCCAAAAAGATGAAGCTTTCCCAGGAGGGCTACCGCCTGAAAGTCACTGCCAAGGGCATTACCGTCACCGGTTTTGGCGAAGTGGGTCTATTCTACGGTGTGGGCTCTTTGCTGCAGATCTGTAATTTTAATCACTTAGGCGCTCAAATTCCTGCTGTTGAAGTGCTGGACTGGCCGGACAGCCCCTTCCGTAGCTTTAAGGAAGAATGTCGCTACGGCTCTAACGTGATGGAAAAGCAGGACTGGCTGGATATGATCGACGATTTGGCTGAGAAAAAGTACAACCACCTGCAGATCGGTCTATACGGCTGCTGGAAAATGCAGTATGACAAGAAAGTGGCCTGGTATCTGTATCTGCCTTTGAAGGATTACCCCCAGCTGGAGACCCCCCAGACCGTAAAATACTATTCTCCCACGGAGAATAAGTGGTTTAACTATGAAACCTTGCCTCCCATTTACCGGGACAATTTCTTCGGGGAGCTGGTTGCTTACGGCAAGCAGCGTGGCGTTACCGTATTCCCCTTGATCAACTCTTACGGTCACAACATTCTCTTCCCCTCCAAAGTCCCGGCCACTGCGCCCATTGACGAAAACGGCAATCCCAGCAAGACTGGTTTCTGCACCTCTTCTGAAGAAACCTATAAGCTGCTGTTCTCCATTTACGATCAGCTTATCGACGAATATCTGCTGCCCAACGATGTACGCATTATCTCTGTGGGTCTGGACGAGGTGTTCGATGAGCCGGGTGTTGATCCGGATGACCCCTATAGGGTCTACTCCCCCTGGTGTCAGTGTGAAAAGTGCCGGGGACAAGATCGGGCGGATCTTTTCCTGAACCACGCAGTTAAGGTCATTACCTATCTGAAGAATAAGGGTATGACCTCCATTATGATGTCCAACGATATGGTCACCCGGGAAAGCAAGCATATTGGCTTCATCGGCAAACGCTTCCAGGAGGTTATGGAGCAAGCCGGCTTGACAGATTACCTGCTCTTTGGCTGGTGGGCTTATGAAGACCAAAAGATCAAATTTGATGCCACCAACAAGGTATCCCCCAACGACTACAAGCTGCGCAGCATCAGCTCTCCCTGGAACGGCTACTACATCTGGAGTCTGCTGACCAATCCTATGCGCAACGTGCAGCTGCAAGCAGAGCACAACCACAATGCCAAGCTGGGCGAGGGTATGCAGGTCTATTCTATGTGGAGCAAGTCTTACGACCGAATTCACGATTGCGTCAGCGATTTCTGCTGGAACTATCAGGGTACCGGCTCGTTAAAGGATGTGACTTCCCGCTATGTGAAGCGGCATTTTGCCCCCTTGTACAAAGAAGCCCTCCACGCGTACAACCTGATTGATTGGATCACGGAAGAAAGCCCCCAGAAGCTGGATAAGGAGAACCCGGAAAACTCCACCATTTCCAACTACGATA
This sequence comes from Faecousia sp., assembly GCA_045632385.1. GTDB lineage: Bacteria > Bacillota > Clostridia > Oscillospirales > Oscillospiraceae > Faecousia. The sequence goes on along the minus strand of JAZQWQ010000036.1, from coordinate 5,484 downwards.
TGCTCCGCAATTACTTATCCTACTACACCCACTGCTATTTCTCCAACATCCGGGACAGCTACCCCCGTCGTTTCCCCGGCTGCCTGATGGAACATCTGCTGGTCTACCGGTATCCCTACACCCGGAACTTGTACGCAGTTGCTGCTATGGCAAAAGAGGCGCTGGCCTTCTTCCGCAAAGCCGGAAATACTGCCGGCTGTGACAAGGCGATGGCAGACAGAATGGCTTACGAGGTGCATAACTACCTGGTAATGGCTGAGGATGCTTTGGCGCTGTTTGAGATTTATGACTTGACCCAATCCGGCAGCCAGAAAGAAATTGCCCCCCTTGCAAGAGCGCGGCAAAATGCCCGTCTGGCACTGATGGCAGAGTTTGAGAAGACCAAGACCTTGTGGGAAGCCCGGGGCGCAGGTCTGCGTAATCAATCTGTGTGGATGCAGATGTTTGCTGACATCGCCAATTACGTAGAAAACACCGACGAACCGCAACTGGATCTGATCGATATCCGTCCCATTATGAGCCAGGAACACTGGATGCTTCGGTAACAAAATGGGGTTGTCTCAAAACAATTTTTGTAGGGGCACCTCTCCTGAGGTGCCCGCAACGAATACGAAAAATAGCACAAAATCTGCGCAAAGTTTGCAGATTTTGTGCTATTTTTGTGTTTCGGACACCCGAGGACGGGTGTCCCTACGATCTATATTGAAAGGTCTTGTCTTAGTGAGACAGTCCCTTTTAGCCTCATGAGAGGGAGCCATTGCCTAATACCGCCGTCACTGCGAGGGCTGAAAGCCCGTGGCAGTCAGTAATACCCAAGGCTGGACTGATTGCCACGTCGGGCAAAGCCCTCCTCGCAATGACGGTAAAAAATTGATAGAAATCTGATGCGCATTAAGCGCCCAGTTCCGCCTTCTGTTTTGCCAAATCTCTTTTCACCGGCAAATTGCGCAAATATGCAATGGTATCTGTACTACCGAAGTGAATATTCAGTGTTTTATGGTTCATCTCTCCGGTTTCATCATAATAATAAAACATCAAAGTAGCTGACAATTCCTCTCCATAATGATGGAACGCATACTGTGACATTGTTCCTCTGGCACAATCTTTTTTGATGGCATCGATCAGCCCTGTAATTACCGGTTCCTGATTAAATTTATTTTCTGTCAACAACCCAAAGCTTTGGTAACCATTCCATTTATCTACATTAAATTCTTCTTCCCTGGGATAGTCTTTCCGCTCCACTCGTATTGTCGGCACACCGTACTTCCCACTAACTGGTCTGCAATATACCTTAACCGTATTTTCCAGCAAAGTTTCCAGATCAGCATCCGTACCAAGTACACATTCCTGTGCGCTGCAGTAGCCTTTCAGGGTTTTGCCCCAATCGGAATTTACGCCAATTTGATATTGGCGTTTTATCTTTTGTCCGAATTGCAAGGTATATTCTATGTTTACCGTTAGATTATTGGAAATAATCGCTTTATCGGAAGCCGGTTTTTCCTGAATGATCTGCCGGTGCATTTGGGTAATATCTTCCACATCCTCCGCATCTGACAGCACAATGTCAGATGCATTATAATCCCACTGGTACGCAAAGGGTCTGACCACCACCTGTGCGACATTTTCCGTCTTAGGCACATATCGAGAAATACCCACAGGGTCCAGCCAGGTAATCACAAATGACAAGGCCAGGGACACTGCAAAAATGCAAAACTGGAAAAACACCTTTTTGTTCCATACATTGACCTTCCGGCACAAGAGCATTTGTCCGGCAAAATAACCGATCACCACACCAACACCCCAAAATACCAGCGCAATGAAATCCGTAGAACCCGCAACAAAATACATTGCCGCACCTACGCACAAAGAAACCAGCACCCAAAACACTGTAGCAATCGGCTTTCTGGAAAGAAGTCCGTTTGTACGGTCCAGGTTTTTCTTCCGATAGATCCACGCAGAAATTCCTAGCAGTGCCGCTCCCACAGCAGCTGCGATCAACAAATACCACCAGTCCGCCGTTTCATACCCTAAAAATTGTATTTCCCTGGTGAGCGGTTCGTACTTCATCTTAACATACAAGGAATTTGCAAGGATCTGCAAATGGCTCAAACCATAGCCTCTGTGTAATTTTGGGTCGATACCCCAGAGCAGGGGCATATAGAACGTCCGCACCATAAAGACGACCACTATGGTAAAGAAATGGATCATCATATACACTGCAGCAGCGCACAATCGATTGCCTACGCACGTACAGGTGAATACTGCCACACCAAAGAACAGCAGATATGTAAGAAGCGCCTGTGCCAGCCACGCATATGCCAGGAAACCAAATTTGCCCATAAGCATACTTGCCATCACTGTGATCAACAGATTGGGAACAAGGCAAAAACACATACCTGCCACCAAATGGGTCAAAAACCGGCCTTCCCGGTACAACGATCTTTCATGCCTTTTCTTATACGCATTGCCCAACAGCAAAATAGCCGTAAGACCGGCATAAACCAGATTGATCATCGCCGTTTTCTGCATAATATACGGCAGCTTCATTCCAAAATTGGCTCTTGTTCTTTCCCAAACATTAAAAAAGAACAAGAGCATACCAATGGTGTAAACCTCCCAAACAGGCGCATAACGAACAATGTCCTTTTTCAGAACTTCTACTTTGAACAGCTTGCTTTTCACCGTTTCTCCTCTTTTCACGCGTTTCCTGGCCTTTATTATAACCATTGTATTTTCATATGTCAACATTGCGCCTTTTCCTTTATTCATTTATGCATAAACTTGTGAATATTCGCAAAATTTTATGAATATTTATACAATTAGCCCTTGACATTATCTGGATTCGGGTGTATAATCGGGTGCATATTGAACATCACTTCTAGGAGGCAATCCAAAATGAATAAAGAAAATATCAAAAAAGTTGTCTTAGCCTACTCCGGCGGTCTGGACACTTCCATTATCATCCCCTGGCTGAAAGAGAATTACAATAACTGCGAAGTCATCGCAGTGGCTGGTAATGTAGGTCAGGCAGACGAATTGGAGGGTCTGGAGGAAAAGGCCATTAAGACCGGCGCTTCCAAGCTGTATGTGCTGGACCTGACTGAGGAGTATGTAGACGATTTTATTATGCCCTGTGTCAAGGCCGGCGCTGTGTATGAGGAGTACCTGCTGGGTACCAGCCACGCGCGGCCTGTGATTGCAAAGGGTTTGGTGGAGATCGCCCTGAAGGAAGGGGCAGATGCCATCGCCCACGGCTGTACCGGCAAGGGTAACGACCAGGTTCGTTTCGAGCTGGCAGTCAAGCACTTCGCACCCAAGATGCCCATTATCGCCCCCTGGCGTGAGTGGGACATTAAGTCCCGTGAAGAGGAAATTGAGTATGCAGAGGCACACAACATTCCTCTGAAAATCACCCGGGAGACCAACTACTCCAAGGATAAGAACCTGTGGCACCTGAGCCACGAGGGTCTGGATCTGGAGGACACCGGTAACGAACCCCAGTACGAAAAGCCCGGCTTTTTGGAGATGGGTGTTTCTCCCCTGCAGGCTCCCGATGTGCCGACGTACATCACCCTGGATTTCGAGAAGGGAATTCCTGTTGCCCTGAATGACCAGAAGATGAGCGCGAAGGACATCATTTTAGAGCTGAACAAACTTGGCGGTGCAAACGGCATTGGCATTTTGGACATCGTGGAGAACCGGTTAGTGGGTATGAAGTGCCGTGGCGTTTATGAGACTCCCGGCGGCACCATTCTCTACAAGGCGCACAGCGTTTTGGAGCAGATCTGTCTGGACAAGCTGACGCTCCACGAAAAGCAGAAGCTGTCTGTTACGTATGCAGAGCTGGTTTACAACGGCCAGTGGTTTACCCCCCTGCGTGAGGCTCTGGCTGCCTTTGTGGACAAGACCCAGGAGCGTGTCACAGGTAAGGTAAAGCTGAAGCTGTATAAGGGCAATATGATCAATGCCGGTGTGTGGAGTCCCTACACCCTGTACTCTGAAGAAATTGCCACCTTCGGTGAAAGTGACTACAACCAGGCCGATGCCACCGGCTTTATCAATCTCTTTGGCTTGCCCATTCAGGTGCAGGCTATGGTAGACGGTAAATAATCTAAAACAGGCGGACACTTCTGTCCGCCTGTCCTTTGTAAGGAGAAAGCATTATGGCAAAGTTATGGGCCGGAAGAACAGACGGCCAGACCACACAAATTGCAGACGATTTTAATTCCTCTATCCGCTTTGACAGCCGGATGTACAAGCAGGACATTGAAGGCTCTATGGCTCACGCCGGAATGCTGGCAGCCCAGGGAATCATCTCCCAGGCGGATGCTGACACCCTCATTGACGGACTTGCCGGGATTCTTGCAGATTTGCAGTCCGGAAAGCTGGAGATTGACCTGACGGCAGAGGATATTCATATGTTTGTGGAGCAGGTGCTCACCCAGCGTTTGGGCGATGTGGGCAAAAAGCTCCACACCGCCCGTTCCCGGAATGACCAGGTGGCTTTGGACATCCGGTTGTACTTAAACGAGGAGATTGATGAGATCTACGGACTGGTAAAGGCCCTGATCACCGCGGTGACGGACAAGGCTGAGGCTTACTACGATGCCATTATGCCCGGCTACACCCATCTGCAAAGAGCCCAGCCCATTACCTTTGGGCATCACCTGATGGCATATGCGATGATGCTGCTGCGGGATCTGGAACGGCTGAAGGATTGTCAGAAGCGGATGATGTCCCAGTCCCCCATCGGTTGCTGCGCCCTGGCCGGTACTACCTATAACACCGACCGGAATTTCGAGGCAGAAAAGCTGGGCTTTACCGGCATCAGCCTAAACTCTTTAGACGGTGTGTCTGACCGGGATTTTGCCGCAGAGCTTCTGTCTGTGATTTCCATTTTGATGGTGCATCTGTCCCGGTTCTCTGAGGAGATCATTTTGTGGAGCAGCTGGGAATTTAAGTTTATTGAGCTTTCCGATGCCTATACCACCGGCTCTTCCATTATGCCTCAAAAGAAAAACCCCGATATGGCAGAGCTGTGCCGCGGTAAGACCGGCCGTGTCTACGGCGATCTGATGGCGCTGCTGACTACCCTGAAGGGTCTGCCCCTTGCTTACAACAAGGATATGCAGGAGGATAAGGAAGCGGTATTTGACGCGGTGGAAACCGTGATCATGTGTCTGAAGGTATTCGCTCCCATGCTGGTTACCATGAAGTCCCGACCTGACAACATGAAAAAGGCAGCACAAGGCGGCTTTATCAACGCTACGGATCTTGCCGACTACCTGGTAAAAAAGGGCATGCCTTTCAGAAGCGCCTACAAGATCTCCGGCCAGCTGGTGGCCAAGTGTATCCAGGAAGGCACCGTCTTGGAAGATCTGCCCCTGGACGCTTACAAAGAATTCAGCGAGCTGTTTGAAAATGACCTTTATGATGACATCGATCTGCTTACCTGCGTGGAAAAACGGATCAGCCAGGGCGGCA
>JAZQWQ010000035.1:0-7142 GCA_045632385.1 Faecousia sp. | reverse complement strand
TCTCGCATTGCAAGAATCTGTGGTGACAATTCCTGCATATTTGTCCATTTCCTTTTGCTCATAACAATACCCCCTGACGTAGTTATTATCCTACATCAGGGGGCTCTTTGTCTATTGTCTGTTTTTACAGGGGCAGTCTATAGGACACCGCACTTTTTGATTTATTTCACCTTTTTCTCAGCTTTCAGCGCATTTGCCATTGTTTTATAGTTCAGGTAAGCTTCTGTCTTTTTCCACTTACCCTTGCCCTTTGTCCACAGAACCAGCATAAACACAAAGAGCAAGCCGGCAACTGCCGCAACCCCATACACCAAAATGATCACTTTGGGTGTGGTAGCTTTGATTACCGTGTCTGCACCGATGCCGTTCATGCCGCAAGAGTGGGCAATGGCATAGAGGTTTTTATGGCAAGCTTCCCGCATAGCCCATACCACAGCAGGATCATTTTCATATTTGGGAAGCTGGTTGGTAATATAGAAAGCCAGCATAGAGTCGAAGGCTGTCGTGCCACCCATCACACCGTCCACACCATTGACATAGGTGGTCAGTACGTTATCGGTGATCTGCAGACCATTGCAGCCCCATTCCTTATTCATAATACCGGTGACCAGGTTGTAGTTTGCACCGGACCACTGGGTTCCCCAACGGGTATAGGCCATCATCACACCGTTTCCGCCTGCCTGGGAATTTTCCAGCGCCCCCTGGAAAGCACGCAGATAGATCTCACGGGCAGATTGCTCATTGAGCCATACGCCCAAGCCAATTCTGTCCTGCTCGCTGTCATTCAAAGCAAAGTGCTTGATGACCACGTGGACACCTTTTTCTTCAATGCCGGAAACTTCTGCCGCACCGATAGCGCTGGACAGGTAGCCATCCTCAGAATAGTACTCGAAATTACGTCCGCCATAGGGGGTTCTGTGGGTGTTTGCACCGGGACCATACAAGAACGCAACGTTTGCCGCAAGGCAATCATTGCCGACGATCTTGCCCATTTCGTAAACCAGGGACTTATTAAAGGTTGCCGCCAGCACGTCTTCAGAGGTCAAGGCGGTAGTTTCCACGCCCAAGCCGGAACCAAACAGGGTAACTGTCAGACCCTGAGGGCCATTTTCGTCACGGGTACCGGGTGCCTGTACGGATTCGATGGGCATCGTCCAGTGGAATGCGTCGCCGATCAAAGACACCATATCCTGGAAGGACAGCTGATCCAGCAGCTGTTCCCACTTGGGATCATCGTAATCCAAGCCGATCATCTGCACCAGCTTCAGGCCGTTGCTTGCGTTCATTGTGGGGAAAGCCATATCTGTCAAGGGATCTGCCTTGTACTGCACATCCTGCAGCGCATCTTTCAGTAGATCCGTTAAGGTCAACTTCAGAATCTCGCCGGTGGGCATTGTGCCCTCCCAATCGTTACGGGTCAAAAATACCACATCTTCCGCAACGCCTTCATTCAGGTTGGGATCGGAGTTATCCAACTGATTGGTAACGGTTGCGCCGTTATCGCTGATGGCATAGGTTGTGGTATCCAGTTGCGGATTGTTCCACACAGCGGTAAGCGCAGCATTGCCGGCAGTGTCCATACGGCCCTCGGTATTTTCGGGGGTATAGCCCTTGGCAGCCAGCACATTATTTGCAGCATTATGGGAATCGGTCGCTGCAGTAAAATAGTAGTCACCGGCATCCAGAATATAAGTCTTTGCGCCGTAGGCATCGTAGCTTGCCACGTTGTCGCCGTCAACAGCGATCTTCAGGGTCTGAGATGCACCGGGCTGCAAGATATCTGTCTTTTCAAAGCCTACCAAGGATACGGAAGCTTTTTCGACTTTGTTTTGAATATCGTAGTCGGTGTAGGGGCTGGAAACATAGATCTGAACCGTTTCCTTGCCGGCTACCTTGCCGGCATTGGTGACCGTTACCGTGATCGTGTATACATTGGAGACATCATCGTAGATCAGGCTCATATCACTGTACTGGAAATCCGTATAGCTGAGTCCGAAACCGAAGGGAAAGGCGACGTCCTTGCCGTAGTTATAGTCCCCTGCTTTTCCGGTACCCATAACGTAATCTTCATACCGGGTCTCATAGTATTTATAGCCTACATAAATACCTTCCTGATAAATCATATACGTGCTGGCATTGGCAGGAATAATCCCCTCAGCATAGCCTGCATAGGTAGTAGGCACAAAGTTTTTCATTGCCGGGCTGGAGAAATTGTCGTAGCAGTAGGTGTCCACCAGGCTACCGGAGGGGTTGATCGCACCGGTGAGGATCTCTGCTACCGCATTGATACCAGTCACACCGACACCGCCGATCCACAAAACCGCATCTACATCAATACCCTCGGCCTTTAAGAAGTCCATCTGCAGAGGATTGGAGCTGTTGACCAGCACAACCAGCTTTTTGATCTTACCATCCTGCTTCATCTTGGTCAGGTTTGTCAGCAGATCCAATTCATTCTGATCCAAAGCCAGGTAGTTGGTAGTCAGAAAGTCCAGGTCAGCGCCCTCGCCGCCTACACGGGAAAGGGTAACGATTGCCGCATCACTGTAGTCTGCTACAGAATCCAGAACAGCCTGGGAATATGCGTTCCAGGGTGCTTCTCCTACTGCAGAAGAACCGGTAAAACCGCCGGACACACGCTTGTAAGCGCTGCCCTCACCGGTCAGATAGAAGTCCCACAAAGTAGGATTTACCTTAAGGCCGGCCTTTTCCATAGCAGATTTTAAGTTATCGGCCTTGGAGGCATCCACGTTGGCAGAACCGGTACCGCCGTAAACCAAGTCTACAGAAGATGTAGAAAACAGGCTGACAGCCGCATCTTTGCCAAGGGGCAATGCATTACCCTTATTTAAAAGGAGAGAAGCGCCCTCTCCCTCTACCTGCTTTACCAGTTCATAACCGGCATTCACCCGTTCTTCCTGAGTTGCATAATCCGATTTGTAGTAAAGTGCATTGGGGTCTTCCTTTTCCAATTTCCAAAAGCTGTCCCCGGTAAACAGTGCGATGGTATTATCAAACATCGTAACTGCTACACTGCCGGCTGTAAACAGCAGGCACAAAACCAGCGCAATGATCGCCACACTCTTCCAGGGTGTGACCAAACGGCGCTTGGCTTTTTTGCAAACTTTCTTCAGTTGCTTAAGTTCTCGTTTTCTTTCGTCCATAAAAATTCCTCGTTTCTACCGTTTTTTCAATTTTTTCGCAATTTAAATCGAGTTTTTATTGCAAAAACGATCGTTAACGGCATTATTTTAGCATAGATAAGGTGGTAAATCAATCGCTTTTTCGCATTCTTTACATTTTCGATAAAGAATTCGTGACCCGTGTCGTTCGATTACATTTCTGCCCTGTTGGGCAGAAATGAATGTAGCCACCAGTTTTTGAACTGGTGGCAGCAATTTCCTGTTGCGATTTGATTTTTCGAACCTCCAGCTTTTCCCAATAAAAAAGCCATACCACGAAAGTGGTATGGCTTTTTTGGTGACCCGCTGGAGATTCGAACTCCAGACCCATTGCTTAAAAGGCAATTTCACAACATTTTTGATTATAAAAGTTGCAATTTTAGTTGTTTTTCGTTATTTATATAACTTTTTATTGTATTTAATGTTAGTTGATTATGCTTCGTTATTTTTAATTCGCAACAAATTAGTAACAAGGTCATATTTTTCCCGAAATTCCTCGAACTTTCTCGTTTTAGCTAGGTTGCAACAAGAAACTCTCCCTTTTTATAATTTTAGTAATCTAGAACTTTATGGAAGGTGTTACATATGGAAAGCCTACTGATCGCGATGAAATCTGATATCATACGTACTGCCCTAGCCAGGGAATTGTCTCGATACAAAATCCACGTTTGCAACACCGGCGCAGAAGCGCTCGAACTACTGGAGGCATTACATCCAGACATTATAATCATCGATTTAACGCTGCCAGATATGAATGGCTTAACCGTTTTGCAGAATTCCCATTACAAACCGAATGTTATTCTAGCAATCACGAATTTTGTATCCGACGCTGTGATGCAAGCAGCTGCTGCCGTTGGTATACAAGATATTCTGTTACTTCCCTGTACAATCCGCTACATCATAAAGCGTTTGGATGCTTTAATAGAAAAAGTCCCCTCCCTGGAAGCATGATCCAGAGAGGGAAACGGTTTTACATTCTTATAATTTCTGTATATCTATCATTTTCACCGATGCCAGTGCTGTTTTTAGCATAGAAGGTAATACGTGCCCTGTAGTAGTATCCGCTACTTGCAAAATTGTACGGAACATAGCCCTCATGAGAACCTGTATTATAAGCTATCATCTGCGGATAAACACCCTTTTGGTAGAGTTTTATACTTGACCAGGACTGCCGGTCCGTAGACCGGTAGAGCACGATCTCACTAACGCCCAACTCTTGCATAGCGGAGGCATTGGCCGTTACATCAAACCAGATTTGGAAAGAAGTTGAGGAGGTCTTATAAAGATCAGTGCCGTAGGCAGCAAAAAAGGCACTCCCTCTGGGTTCTGTAACACTCTCTGCTTGGATCGGTAGCGCCAAAACCAAGCTAAACACCAAGATCATACAAATATAACGTACAAGCTGTTTCATTTTGAAAAGTCACTCCTGTAAATAGATTTGATAACTGTGTAAAGATCTTCCTTTGCAATACTTGTGCTTAACAAGCACTCCACACCATCTACTGTCCACGTTACAGAATAATTATCATCATTACCTACGATAAAGTGGCTGACATTGAAAAATTCGAACACTTCCACACCCGTATTCTCTTTCTCAAACGCCGTTGTTATTTCGGCAGATAGCCGATATGTAACCGAAACATCCTTACTGCCACTCTCGAATCTCGCAAATACCTTGGTGCCGCCGGCCATAGTCTTTTCCTTCAGTTCCAATAAAACAAAACCATTCGGCATCCACATAGGCACCACAGGATCTTCTACTCCAAGTTCCGTAACCCTTTCGTATAACTGCTGCAGTCCGGGATTGTCTGTTTCAAATATAACATCGACCGGCGGATTATTATCATCCTGTTCCGGTGTAAAAAACTCAAAGATACTCTCTGTCCAGCGGAATAGGATATCAAAGAAGCTGTCTGCCTCGGTCGGTCTAGGTATCGCCATTACGACGATGCACACCACGGCTGCAACGGCAGCAATACCAGCGATCCATCCGCGTCTGTTCTTGGACTGTTTTGATGTTGTTTCGTGTTTGCTGTATTGATCCAATATTGTTAAGGCTTCCGGAGTTCTTTCCACCGGATAGTCTTTTTCTCTTTCTTCCAGTTCGTGTAAGATGGGCAATACCACCTCCTCATTAGGATGGTCTTTTTCCAGCTCCGCCTGCAGAACTTGATCCAGCTCCTCTGTAGGCAGATGATTCCATCCTTGATCAAGGCAGGTTTTATTCTCTCTCATAGCTATCCCCCCTTTATTTCTTTCGTTCCTGCCAAATTTCCAGAATACACGCTATTCTAGAAATAAATTCACTATTTGTCGGTTTATTTATCACATCGCGGCCATCATACGAGAAATACCAATTCCACGCCTTTTTACTGCCGCGCCGCCAAGCCATTTTGATTGCATCCCGTATAGCTTGCTCCACCACTTCCTCTGAGTTCTGCCTATAATGCAGAGAGATTTCCAAGTAGATATCCTTCGCTAAGGAACGGGTCGGGTCTTTGTGCTGCAGATCAATTGCCCTTTTAAGAAACTCAAACCCAACATATTTCGTCGGCACACCCAGTTCCATTAGCACTACAACAACTGCTCCGCGGAAATTGTAACGATCTAAATGCCGTTCCAACAACTCAATATGGCGTAAAGTTCTCTCTATTGTACTCTCCATATGGAGCCCCCTCTCTGCTGGTATTATTACATACAAAAATGTCTTTGTCCATCGAAATTTGTCAAACGAAAAATATACATTTCGGTAATAACAATAAAAACTACCCCCTCTCAGGCCGTTATAGCCCGAGAGGGGGGTAATGTTATTCTTCTGTCTGTTCGCCGGTCTGAGAATTGCCCAGTTTGTCCGGGGAGATTTATTTTAACTCAGGCAGACCCGCCACACTTGTCAGCAAAGACAAGATACCTGCCAACGCAGAAGCAGAAGTCACCGCCACCCAGTTGACCTCACCAAGCACCGCAGCAGTGCCGATTGTTGCAACAGCAGTCTGGGCAACCGTCTTGACGGCGCGAATGCCAGCTGCCTTGAACCAGTGCATAATTTTTTCCTTCATATGTAATCCTCCTAAATTTTTTGTTTGATGTCCCGGATATCGTGCTGCACCTCAGCCATCTGGCCTTCCAGCACATATGTACGTTCTATCAGATTATTGTGCTTGTTCACTTTATCCTCCAGCTGTGCAAGCCGGTATTGGGTCAGCTTCTGAGCTGCAAGCACGCCGAACAGAGACCCCAGTAGCGTTCCTGCAAAACCAAGAAGTGCAACAATGATTGCTTCCGTCAATGTCATTACACCCCCAGCAACTTTGCCCAGGTTTTGGGACCGCAGGAGCCGTCAACTTCCAGCCCCATTTTCTTTTGGTACTGCTTCACTGCAGCTTCGGTTTTTGAGCCAAAGGAGCCGTACTTCTTGGAATCCATCTTTCCTTTGCAGCCGGCAGCCTCCAGCAGGACCTGCATTGCTTTTACATCGTCGCCCTTGGCGCCGTTCTTCAGTACTCTAACATTCACTTTACAATAAGCCTCCTTGTTGTCGTCCGTATCGGTTTTCTTTTTCAGGCCCGCCACTTGGGCAATCGCCTCCATAGTGGCATAGCCGACTTTCTTGGCATAAGCATCGGTAGAAATAACCGGATAATCAACAGTACTGTCCATAAAGCCGTATTCGATAAGAACTGCCGGGGCTTTGGAATGAACCATAGTACTATAGTTTTTCTCAACCAGAGGCTTTGCCCGGTTGCCCCTCAGCCCGCCAGCTGCCACCACAGCCGCGTAGATAACGTCCCGGTATTTCTTGCCGGTTGCGTCTTTCTTCTTGCTGAACGCCACCACACCGCCACCGGAGAACACTTTACCTGCAGCGTTGTGGTGCATATCTACGTACAGGTCAGCACCCCAGTTGTTTGCCTGTTTGGTGCGGTTTTTGATAGAGATATGCTTTTTGCCTGTGGGGTC
>JAZQWQ010000034.1:0-2036 GCA_045632385.1 Faecousia sp. | reverse complement strand
CGGCACACCAAAGCAATGGGTCTCCAGAATGTTCAGGGGGCAATTCTCATACCAGACAGAGGGCAGGATCATCACCTTGGCATTGGCGATCAGCGATGTCAGAGCATCGCCGGTCAAAAAGCCGGTCATAGTCACATTGGGGATGTTTTTCAGTGCCTCATCATCCGGGCCGCTACCGGCCACAATAAAGGGAATATCCGGCAACAGCTTGGCCGCTTCGGCCAAAAGGGTCACGCCCTTTTCCTTGGAAAGCCGGCTGGCAAAAGCAACATAGGGCTTTTCCTGGGGCAGCTTTTCCGGCATAGGTTTCTTTTCAATAAAGTTATGGATCGCAACGGTCTTCCCAGCGTAAACGTCAGAAGCGCTTAACAGCTTGCTTTCCAAAAATCTGCTGGGGCAGATATACAGATCCACTTTCCGATAGGTCTTCAGCATCCAGTACAGCTTGGCTTCGATGGCGCCGATCAGGCTCTTGGCACGGGAGCCGTGGATGCAGTTATACTTCAGGCAGTTAAACTTGGAACCGGAAATACATCTCTCGCAAGGCTTAACTTCCTCGAAGCTGTACAACAGGTGGTTTGGGCAGATCATCTGATAATCGTGGACGGTCTGCACCAGGGGGATATTCCGCTTTTTCACCGCATAGATCACCGACGGCGTCAGCTGGAAATTGATATTGTTCATATGAACAATATCCGGCTTAAAATCGTCTAAAACCTTGGAGATCTTCCGGTAAGCTTCTGTGGAATAAATGATCTTAAAGGGATAGAGAAATCTGGCAAGGCCTTTGGAATGGAAGTCCATATTGGCAGTATACAGGCCTTTTTTGTTGCCGACGGTATTGTTTTCGTCATACATACCGAAGTATTCCACTTCGTGACCCTTGGCCTTTAATTCCTCTGCCAGGTTCAACATATAGGTTTCACAGCCACCCCTGGGGTACAGGAACTTATTTACCATCAGTATCTTCATAATATTGCCTCTCCCTCTGCTTTTTTATTTGCATCTGAGATATACCCAAACATTTTCATTTCTGTATCACGTACCCGGTCATCAAAACCGTGACCGATCATGATCACAGCCAAAACCGTTGTTAAAAGGGGGAAATTCATCGTGTTGTCGGTGGAGGACACGACCACAAGATAAATACTCAGCGCCAGGGCAATAATGCCATTTTCCACCCGGCCTTTTCTTCCAAAATAGCAGACACGCACCGGAATCATAGACACCAGCCACAAAAGGTAGCCCCAGAAACCAAGGTCGATAAAATACTGCAAAAAGTCATTATGTACGGAAGAAACACCCACGTGCATATTGGTACTTAACTGATAGGTCAAAAAGCCAATGCCGTTACCTAAAAAGCCTAAGGAAAAATCGTAGAATTTATCCACTGCATTATAGATGGTAACACGTCCGCTGGTGTCAATGCCCAGCTCTTCCAGCAAAGAAAATACATCCAGCTTAATGATGCCCACGTAGCCAATGAGCAGCAGGGACAAAATTACGGAAAACACCACCGCAAGAGTCGATGCCGTATCCTTTTTGAATTTGGCAACAAATTTTAGCAGCCAACCAAAGCCCAGCGCCACAGCAATTGCGATCATACCAATACGCTTAAAGGCTGTCAGGAAACAGAACAGCGTCAGCGCCAGCATCAGGAAAAACAGAATGTTCTTCCGGGTCTTCACAAACATATAGATCAGGTATGCGCCCAGACAGAAGGCCAGCTCGTGAACCTCTGCCTGCACGATAACATCACCGGTCACACCGGCAAAGGTCACCACCAGGGTAACAAATTCTGAGAAGAACCGGCCGATACCGTTTTGGGCGATGATGGTCAGAAGCATCAGGGTATTGGAGATCAGCATGGCCAGCAAGTTATACCAAATACCCTTTTCGCCGAACACATATAAAAATGCCACCGCCGCCAAGGTAAAGGAGATCATATTATTATATAGGAACGCACCGGACAAGCCTCGGAAAATGATATCCATATCCGCCTGCTTCACGAGCCATATAAATAGCGACGCTGCAAT
>JAZQWQ010000033.1:0-3168 GCA_045632385.1 Faecousia sp. | reverse complement strand
ATTCTCAGCTTCGGCCAGAGCAATAAACTGATCTGCATCCTTAGCCTCCACAACAACTGCCATACGCTCCTGAGATTCGGAAATGGCAATTTCTGTGCCGTCCAAGCCTTCGTACTTCTTACGAACTGCATCCAGGTCAATCTTCAGACCGGGAGCCAACTCGCCAATGGCAACAGAAACACCGCCTGCGCCAAAGTCATTACAACGTTTGATCAAACGTGTGACCTTGGCATTGCGGAACAAGCGCTGAATCTTTCGTTCTTCGGGAGCATTACCCTTTTGAACTTCAGAAGCCATAGTGGTCAAGGATTTCATATTGTGACTCTTGGAAGAACCTGTAGCCCCGCCGATGCCGTCACGACCGGTACGGCCACCCAGCAAAACCACCACGTCACCGGCAGCAGGACGCTCACGACGAACATTGTAGGCCGGTGCTGCAGCAACCACTGCACCACACTCCAAACGCTTGGCAACATAGCCATCGTGGTAAATTTCAGCCACGTGTCCGGTAGCCAAACCGATTTGGTTGCCGTAGGAAGAATAGCCGGCAGCAGCTGTCTGGCAGATTTTTCTTTGGGGCAGCTTACCAGCCAAGGTTTCTGCAATCGCCTTTCTGGGGTCACCTGCACCGGTGACACGCATTGCCTGATGTACATAAGCACGACCGGACAACGGATCACGAATACAACCACCGATACAAGTAGCTGCACCGCCGAAAGGCTCAATTTCTGTAGGATGGTTATGTGTTTCGTTTTTGAACATTAAGAGCCAATCCTGATCCTCGCCATTAACAGTAGCTGTCACGTGAATAGAACAGGCATTGATTTCTTCGGATTCATCCAGTTCCGGCAGCAAACCACGCTTTTTCAGAGTTTTAGTGCCGATAGTTGCGATATCCATCAAGGTCTGAGGACGAGCAGCTGCCTTTTCTTCACCGTAAACCTCTACACGGGCAGCCAAGTAACGTTCATAAGCAGCCTGAACAGCAGGATCGTCAATGCGAACATTGTCGATATGGGTAGAGAAAGTAGTATGACGGCAGTGATCAGACCAGTAGGTATCCACCACACGAATTTCGGTGATGGTAGGATCCCGGTTTTCCTCATCACGGAAATAAGCCTGCAGGAACTTCAGGTCATCCAAATCCATAGCCAGACCCTTTTCATCCAGTAAAGCAGCCAGCGCCGCATCATCCATTTGGATAAAGCCAGTGACCGTAGCAACGGTTTCCGGAGCAGCATACTCTACAGCCAGAGTTTCCGGCTTTGACAGTTCTGCTTCACGGCTTTCCACAGCATTGATCACGTGTTTCTTAAAAGCCGCAATATCAGCATCGGTTAAATTGCCATACAGGCCATAGACCTTTGCAGTACGAATCAGAGGACGTTCACCCTGAGAAATAATCTGAATACATTGAGCAGCAGAGTCAGCCCGCTGATCAAACTGACCGGGCAAAGCTTCCACTGCAAACACATATGCGCCAGGCAGTTCCAGTTCTGCAAAAGTGTTGTCCAGCTGTGGCTCAGAGAAAACAGTTTTGACAGCATAGTCAAACAGTTCCTCTGTAATGTTTTCAGCATCATAGCGGTTAAAAAGGCGAATATTCTCCAAACCGTTGATGCCCAGCAGGTTTTTAGCTTCATTCAAAAGGCCCTTTGCTTCGTTGTCAAGGCCTTCCTTCTTTTCAACAAAAATACGATATACCATTGGGGGACAAAACCTCCTTATTTGTTTGCAGCCAGTGCGCGCTGGCCGATATCGCTTCTGCGGTATGCCTTTTCAAAGCACAGACCATCTGCAATCCGGTATGCCTCAGAAATTGCGTTTTCCAAGGTATCTGCAACCGCAGTTGTACCGGCAACACGGCCACCGGAGGTGACGAGTGTACCATTTTCCAGCTTTGCGCCGGCAATGTATGTATGCGCTTTGGCTTCTGCAGTCATTGTAATTGCAAAACCTTTTTCGTAGCTTTCCGGATAACCGGCGGAAGCAGTCACAACGCAGCAAGCAGACTTATCAGAGAATTTTACTTCTGTTTCTGCCAGCGTGCCATTGGTGGTTGCCTGCATAACCGTAAACAGATCACTCTCCAACAAGGGCAGTACAACCTGCGTTTCCGGGTCGCCAAAACGGCAGTTATATTCGATCACCTTCGGACCGTTGGGTGTCAGCATAAGACCGAAATACAGACAGCCTTTGAAGGTACGACCTTCTGAATTCATTGCATTTATGGTGGGCAGGAAAATAGTATCCATACACACTTTTGCGATCTCTTCCGTGTAATAGGGGTTGGGCGCAATCGTACCCATACCACCGGTGTTCAAACCGGTATCATTATCCCCTGCCCGCTTATGGTCCATAGAAGAAACCATAGGCTTCACAACTTTACCGTCGGTAAAAGCTAGTACAGATACCTCAGGACCGGTCAGGAATTCTTCGATAACTACAGTAGAACCGGATTTGCCAAACTTAGCATTTGCCATCATATCCGTAACCGCATCAATCGCTTCCTGACGAGTCTGTGCAATAATGACACCCTTACCCAAAGCCAGGCCATCTGCCTTGACAACTACAGGAATCGGACAAGTCTGCACATAAGCAAGCGCCTTTTCAATATCGGTAAAGGTTTCATAAGTGGCAGTGGGGATATTGTATTTCTTCATCAAATCCTTGGAGAATGCCTTACTACCCTCGATAATTGCAGCCTTGGCATTAGGACCAAAACAAGGGATGCCGATTGCATTCAGGCGATCCACGCAACCTAATACCAGTGGGTCATCGGGTGCAACCACAGCATAGTCGATTTTATTCTCCTTAGCAAAGGCAACGATTCCGTCCAAATCGGTAGCACCGATATTGACACAGGTTGCATCCTCTGCAATACCGCCGTTACCGGGCAAGGCGAAAATCTCTTGAATCTTGTCGTTTGATTTCAATTTACGGATGATGGTGTGCTCTCTGCCACCACCACCGACAACCATTACTTTCATTTATAATCCTCCATTAATGGTGGAATAAACGCATACCGGTAAAGGCCATTGCAATGCCATTTTTATTACACTCTTCGATGACCAGATCGTCACGGATAGAGCCGCCGGGCTCTGCAATATACTTCACACCGGAGGCAACACCACGCTTGACAGAGTCAGCAAAGGGGAAGAATGCATC
>JAZQWQ010000032.1:0-19153 GCA_045632385.1 Faecousia sp. | reverse complement strand
TTTTCTATGCCGGCCGGTACGGTGGAAGAAAATGGTGTGCAATATATGGTGTCGGTGGGCGAGGAACTGACTTCTGCCGGGGATTTGGAAAACCTGCTGCTTGTGGACCTGGGTATGGATGGGGTAGACCCGGTGTACCTGAAGGATGTGGCGGCAGTTATGGTTACGGACAATCGGGGCGAAAGCTACAACCGGCTCGATGGGCTGGAGAGTGTGGTGCTGACCTTTGAAAAGCAGAGCACCCACGCAACGGCAGAAGTGACAGACAGTATTTTAGAAAAATTCCAGGAGCTGGAAAAAGAAAATCCCGGGCTGGAATTTGTACCGCTGATGAACCAGGGCGACTATATTTACCTGATCGTGGAGACCATTCTCAGCAGCTTGCTGCTGGGCGCGGTGTTTGCCATTTTGGTGCTGTGGCTATTCCTGAAGGACTGGCGGCCCACGGTGATTACCCTGTGCGCCATTCCCATCAGTGTGATCTTTGCGGTGGTACTGATGTACTTTACCGGTGTGACCATCAATATGATCTCCCTGTCCGGACTTGCTGTGTCGGTGGGTATGTTGGTGGATAACTCCGTGGTGGTTATCGAAAATATTTACCGTCTGCGCAGCAAAGGCGCAACGGTCATTCAGGCAGCGGTTTCCGGCGCAAAACAGGTGGCCGGCGCAGTAATCGCTTCCACCCTGACCACGGTTTGCGTGTTTTTGCCTATCGTGTTTGTGGAGGGCATCACCCGGCAGCTGTTTACCGATTTGGCGCTGACTATGACCTATTCTTTGATGGCCAGCCTGATTGTGGCTTTGACCCTGGTACCGGCTATGGCTTCGGGTATGCTGAAAAAAGAAAAGCCCCAGAAAAAGGGCTTTTTGGAGAAACTTTTGCCTGCCTATGAAAAGGCAGTTGCCTGGTCTTTGGGCCATAAGGCTGTGGTTTTGGTCGGCGCGCTGGTACTGCTGGTTGGCAGCTGTGTCTTGTGTCTGAGCCGAGGCTTTATCTTTATGCCGGAGATGGATATGCCCAATGTTTCCGTGTCTGTGGAAATGCCGGAGGATGCGACCATGGAGCAGGCGGTTGCGCTGTCTGACCAGGTTCTGGAGCGTATCGACAAGTTAGAGGGCATTGAGACTGTGGGCGCAATGATGTCTTCCGGCGGTTTGCTGGGTGGCGGCGAAAGCTATGATGTGACCATTTATATTACCTTGTCTGACGAAACTGCTTCCGGTGCGGCAGTGGGAAAACGGATCGAGACCTTGTGCGCCGGTATGGAATGTAAGGTGACGGCATCATCTGCGATGATGGATATGTCTATGCTCACCGGCAGCGGTGTTAGCTTGCAGCTGTACAGCGAGGATATGGAAGCGCTCCAGGCGGCAGCGAAAAAGGCCGGAGAGACGATCGGCAAGCTGGAGGGTGTTGCACAGGTGCAGGACGGCCTGGAGGAGGCGGTTCCGGCACTACAGATCCGGGTGGATCGGAACAAGGCGATGCAAAAGGGCTTGACGGTGGCGCAGGTCTATATGGAACTGGCGACCGCCCTGAAAACGGAAAATAATGCCACGACATTGACGATGGATGGCAAAACTGTCCAGGTCACCGTGGAAAAGCAGGAAAGCGCCAAGGTGACCAAGGGCCAGCTGCAGGACTACGTATTTACCGTAAAAAAGCAGGACGGGGAGGAAGAAAAAGTTGCCCTGTCTGAGATCGCAACCATTGAAAATACCACCAGCCTCAGTACCATCAGCCGTGACAATCAGCGCAGGAGCATTACGGTGACAGCAACGCTGGAAGAGGGCGCAAATATCACACTGGTCACCGCAGAAGCGGAAAAGGCTGTGAAAAAGCTGGATTTGGGCGAGGGTGTTACCTATCGGTTTACCGGCGAAAATGAGGCGGTTATGGAGGCCATCGAGCAGCTGAGCCTGATGCTGCTGTTGGGTGTGCTGTTGGTGTACTTTGTTATGGTGGCCCAGTTCCAGTCCCTGAAAGCGCCCTTTATCGTGATGTTTACCATTCCTCTGGCCTTTACCGGCGGTTTCCTGGCACTGCTGATCTGCGGTATGGAAGTGAGTGTCATTTCCCTCATCGGCTTTGTGATGCTCTCGGGTATTATCGTCAATAACGGCATTGTGCTGGTGGACTATATCAACCAGCTGCGGTTGGAAGGCACTGTCCGTCAGGCAGCGATTATTGAGGCCGGTTCTACCCGTATGCGACCGATTATGATGACGACCATTACCACGGTTTTGGGTCTTCTGGATATGGCGATCCGACAGAATGTGGGAACCAGCCTGATGCGGCCGGTGGCTGTGGTATGTATCGGCGGTTTGGTGTACGCTACGCTTATGACCTTGTTTGTAGTGCCGTGTATTTATGATATGGTGAGCAAAAAAGAATTGCGGGCCGTTAGCGAAGACGATTTGAAGATGTTGAATATTTGATGTTACGAAGAGGGTGTCTCGTTTTTTGAGACACCCTCTTTGCGCGACAAAAATGTCTAGATATTGCACGGGACTCCGCGTTTTTGTTGTTGCAAAAAAATGGAAAAGCTACTATAATGGATAATAGCGCATTTATTTTTCTGCGAAATTGGGATAAGCCCGATTAAGCACACAGAGATAGCACAAGGAGGAAACATTATGAAACGCGCGTTTGTTTTGTTCCTGGCAGCAGTTCTGCTGTTCAGCTCCGTGGGTTTCCCCGGAACAGTTGCAGAGGCAGCCTCCACAGGAGAGATTCAGTATAAGCTGAGTGCGGATGGCGGTTACTATATCGTAACGGGATATAGCAGCTACAATGCATCCGGCAAATTGGAGATCCCGGCTAAGTACAACGGTCTTCCGGTTCGGGAGATTGGAGATTCTGCGTTTAGCTTTGACGATTTCTCTGAGATCATTATTCCCAATACGGTTACCAAAATCGGCAAATCGGCCTTTGCCTATAATGATGCGTTGACCCATATTGAAATTCCCGGCAGTGTGGTAACAATTGACGAAAAGGCATTCTATGATTGTGACAAGCTGGGTTGGGCCTGGATGGAGAAAGGTCTTGTTACGCTGGGCAATTATGCATTCTATGATTGTGACAAGCTGTGGGATATCGCTTTGCCGGAAACCTTGATTGCCGTCGGCGACAGAGCCTTTTATTCTTGCGGATTATTGGAATATTTTTATTTGCCGGACAGTGTAAAAACCCTTGGCAAATATGCGTTGTCCAACTGCTCAAACTTGAAAACGGCGGATTTGGGACAGGGCTTGCAGCTCATCGATGAGAACGCTTTTTATAACAGCGAGAAGCTGGAACGCATTGTAATTCCCGAAAGTGTGACAACCATCGCCGAGGATGCGTTCTACGGTGCAGACGGTTTGAAGGATGTCGTTGTTCTTGCCGAGCAGGTTTCCTTTGATACGGATGCTTTTGATAAGTATAATTACATTACGTTCTATGGCAAAACCGGTTCTACTGCAGAAACCTATGCTGCCCAAAACACAAAGTGGACATTTAAGCTGTGGACCGATGACAATGTGGTTTTGGAGTATGCATATTTTGATGAGTATGCCCACGGCTATACCGGAAAGCCCATTGAGCCGGTCGCAGTTGTTAAGGATATTTACGATAATACCGTAAGTCCTGACAAGTACACGGTTACTTACTACAACAATGTGAATGTGGGTGCAGATACCTATGCCACCATTACCCCCACGGAGGGAAATGTGGGCAATCTGACCGCATACTTTTTGATTGTTCCCAACTTTGGAAAAGAAAAGGTAACGATGCTGAAGCATGGCAAGCTGAGCATCCCGGCAAAAAGTAATGCACCTGTTATCTATAAAAGTGAAAATACGGCAATTGCAACCGTGAGTGCCAAAGGCGTTATCACGGCGGTAAAGGCAGGAACGACCAACATTGTAGCAACCTCTCAGGGCGTTGATTCTTATTTGGAAGTGACTGTACAGCCCCTTGATTTGAATGCTACCAGCAAGACGATCAACCTTGGCGGAAAATATCAGTTAAGTGTGAAGGGCGGCACAGGGTCAGTTGTTTGGAAATCTGCAGACCCGAGAATTGCGACCGTATCTTCTACCGGTTTGGTTAAGGGTGTGAAATCCGGAGCAACAACCATTACGGCAACGAAGAACGGAATTACCTTAAATTGTAAAATCACAGTTGCAACACCTAAGCTTAGCGCAACCAGCAAGACTTTGTATGAAAAGAACAAATTCAAGCTGCAGATAACCGGAACGGAAGGCACAGCCAAATGGGCTTCTTCCAACACAAAAGTGGCGAAGGTAGCCGCGGATGGTACTGTGACAGCCATTGCGCCGGGTAAGGCAAACATTACTGCGACGATCAATGGTGTAAAGCTGACCTGTCAAATCACAGTAAAAGCAACGAGTATCAGCGCAACAAAAGCAACAGTCTATGTAAAGAAAACTTTGGCCCTGACTGTCAATGGTGGCGACGGAAAAATCACCTGGTCTACTTCCAACAAGAAGATCGCAACGGTGAGTTCTTCCGGTGTTGTGAAGGGTGTAAAGCCCGGCACGGTAACAATTACTGCAAAACGCAACGGAAAAACATTTAAGTGTAAGGTTACCGTTAGCTATGAGCCGGAAAAGGCTACAGTAAAAACCTATAATTATAGCAAAAACAAAGCTACAAATATCAATAAATATATCACGATTTCCGGAAATTCCACCGTTGAGATCACTGCATGCAACAAGGGTACCGGAAACTATAATCTGCTGTATGTTGTGTTTGAGAAAAGCAACGGCACCGATACGTGGAGCAAATTCCTGTACCCGGGAGATGGCACAGCAAAGCAAACCTTAACGGTAGAGCCCGGTAAGTACAGAATTTATTGCGATTCCGATGGCGCTTTTGATTTTACGATCAAAATCACAACCAAGCCCCAGCTAAGTGCGAAAACCTTAAATGTGGCAAAAGGCTATAAGCAAACCCTGAAGACCATTTCTGTTCAAAACGGTGGCACTTGGTCTTCCTCCAACAAGAAGATTGCAACGGTGGACTCCAAAGGTGTTGTAACCGGTAAGAAAAAGGGTACTTGCTACATTAACTTCAAGATGCGTGACGGCAAGGTAATAAAATGTAAGGTAAATGTGGTGGATCCTGTTACTATCAGCACGGCCTATGTGGACGATACCAGCATCTACAATGAGTGCGGCATTCGCTTTACAAACAATACAGGCAAGAAAATTGTTTACATCAAGCTGAAGATTACCCAGTATAATAACAGAGGCGGCAAGCTGAAAAGTCCGTACAGTTACTACTATGTAAACGACGATTTGAAGGCATATGAATCCGCAGTGTGGGAATTCTGGGTAAACAATGATGCAAAGAAATGTACAGCAAAGATTACCGAGGTTACCTTCTCCGACGGCAAAAAGTGGAGACCGTAAAATATAGAAAAGTTCTATAAAGAAACCATAAAGATATAATAATTTGCCCCGGATGCGATCGCATCCGGGGCAAATATGTTTCTTACAGGCCTTTGAGCATTTCCACAAACTTATCGGCAGTTGCTTCCGCAATGCCGGAGGCAAAGACTGCGGTGTAGCTTTCGTAACAGCCTTTTTCATAGGCATCCTTGGTGGGGAAGTAGTTCCAGTAATGATTGGTGATGGAAGAAATTACGGTATATTTGAAGGGAGAGCCTTCCCGAATCTGGAAGGCAGAGTCAGAGAACATTTCGTAAGGCGCTGCCACAAAGCCCAGATCACCGATACGGACAACGTTCAGATCCATAGTGTAGGATGCGGCACGGCTTGCGTTGGCCACGATACCCCGGCACTCGTACACGGAGGTGAAGCCCAGAGATATGGCGTACTGAGAGGCCTTGTTGGCATCGCCGTCGCTATCGAACATTTCAACAGCTTTTTTGGCATCCACCAACCGGTCCAGACCGTAATTGTTGCTGTTATAGCAGAGCGCTTCCTGCTTGGCTGCAACGCCGCTGCCGCCGATTTCTTCCATATTCTTCATAGCTTCAAAGGCATAGTCGCAAACCTTTTGTCCAAAGACCTTCATTTGGGCGACACCGGTGGCAGATACGGATTCCTGGGGCAATCTGGAGCTGGCGTTCTGGTTGCCGGCGGAGCCGGTGAAGTAAATAAAGTGCATCCCGGTCTCTTTTTCGAAGATGTCTCGGATTGCGCCTACACCGTCGGCAGACAGGTTGGTTGCTTGGTCGCTGCCGGTAAAGGTGGGGTGGAACTGAAAGTTCATCAGGGCAATGTCTTTTTTGTCCTCCGGACGGTCAAATTTTACCATGAGAAGTTCTTCGTTTGGCTTGGTGGCATAGTCCACAAGCTGGTTTGTGGGGGTGGAGCTTTGCGCATAGCGGCCGTTCTCCATAAGATAGTGCCGGACAAAGGTCAGCTTCTCTGTTTGGGCTTTTGCACCGTACATGGTGGCAGGCGCCAGGTCAGCAATTGCTTTTTTTGCGGCATTGACCAGGGCATTCATATAGATGGGCTTCCACTGGAGGGTCAGCGCTTCAGAACCGCCCACGGCGGGGCTGGAGTGGGTGTGGGTGCCGCCGATCTGGATATTTTCTCCGGGAACACCGGTGGCTTCCGTAATCAAGGCGCGGGCCTCTGCTGTCCAGTTGTCCTTTGCGGTGAGGGTGTCTGTGGAGAACAGCAAAACCGTGTTGCCGTTTTCGCTGGCGGCAAGGCAGGTGGCGGCAATAATGTCCAGATAACCGGTGGAGATCCGGTGCGCCTGGTTGCCGTAGCCACTCATATTAACCTGCCCGCTGGGGAGAATGGACTCCCGGGCATAGCCGATCTGCAAGCCCTGGACTGCGGGCTCGGTCTCAGCTGCGCCGCCGGTGGAGCAGGCGCAAAGCGCCAGGGTCATTATAATTGCCAGAAAACAAGCAAGAAACTTTTTCATAGAAAAACCTCCTAAGAAAATGTGTGTGTTTAATTTTAGCAAATTTTGCAAGGAAAAGCAATACACAAAAACGCTCCCAATTTGCATAAAACGATACAAAAACGGGTGGCTTGCTTCTTGCAAGCCACCCGTAAATCTTAGATACCCTTAAGCATTTCCACAAACTTTGCTGCGGTAGTTTCGGCAATGCCGGAATCAAAGGAAGCGGTGAAGCTTTCGTAACAGCCGTAGCCGTAAGCTTTTTCTGTGGCGAAGTAGCCCCAGCTGTTGTTGGTGATGGTGGAGATCAGGGTGTATTTGAAGGGAGAACCATCCCGGATCTGGAAGGCAGAATCGGAGAACATCTCGTAAGGTGCGGCAACAAAGCCCAAATCACCGATACGAACAACATTCAGCTCCATGTCATAGGTAGCGGGGCGACCGGCGTTGGCAACGATGCCGTTACATTCAAACACGGAGTGGAAGCCCATAGACTTTGCCAGGGCAGAGGCGGAGGAGGAATCTCCGGTTTGCCGGAACAGATCGGTTGCTTTCTGGGCATCGGCCAGACGCTCCAAACCGTATTTATTACTCTTGTATGTAAGGGTCTCCTGCTTGGAAACCACGGTGGTGCCGCCAATCTCTTCCAGGTTTTCCATAGCCTTGGCTGCGTACTGGTAAAGCTCTTCACCGTACTTCTTCATTTGGTTCGCGCCCTTGCGGTTTTGGTTTTCGTTGGGGAGTCTGGAGCTGGCATTCTGATTGCCGGCAGAGCCGGTGAAGTAGATAAAGTGCATACCGGTTTCTTTTTCAAACACATCCCGGATGGCAGC
This sequence comes from Faecousia sp., assembly GCA_045632385.1. Taxonomy (GTDB): domain Bacteria; phylum Bacillota; class Clostridia; order Oscillospirales; family Oscillospiraceae; genus Faecousia. The sequence goes on along the minus strand of JAZQWQ010000032.1, from coordinate 11,422 downwards.
AATGCCATCAGCGGACAGCACGGTCTCCTGACCGCCGCCGGTGAAGCAGGGGTGGAACTGGAAGTTCATCACGGCGATGTCCTTCTTGTCGCCCTCACGGTCGAACTTGATCATCATCATCAGCTCATTGGCGGTGGTAGCGTGACCTTTATAACCCTTGGAGGGGTCGCCGAAGTTGTCACCGCAGAAGGAGCCGTCCAGCATTTCATAGTGACGGACGTAAGTCATACCCTCGGTCTGGATGGTGCTGCCGTAGATCTTGGCAGGGGCCATATCAGCAATGGCCTTTTTAGCAGCATTGACCAATGCGTCCATATAGACAGTCTTCCACTGGAGGGTCAGCTCCTCAGAGCCACCGACAGCGCCACTGGAGTGGGTGTGGGTCGCACCCACCTGAATGTTATTGCCCGGCACACCGGTAGCTTGAGAAATCAGGTTACGTGCTTCGGCTGTCCAATTGGTTTTTGCGTTCAGGGTGTCGGTGGAGAACAAAAGAACGGTGGTAGTACCGTCGGTGGCGGCAAGGCAGGTAGCGGCAATGATATCCAGATAACCGGTGGAAACACGGTGCTGCTGGTTGCCGTAGCCACTCATATTGACGTTGCCGTTGGGCAGCAAAGACTCCCGGGCATAGCCAATCTGCAAGCCCTGGGGCGCCTGAGTCTCGTCAGCGCCGCCGGCACTGCCGGTACAAGCGCAAAGACCCAAAACAATCACAAAAGTTAACAAACAAGCGATCAATTTTTTCATAATAACAACGCTCCTTATATGTAGGATATGTGCTTATTGGATTATACCAAAGAAGCAAGGTATAAACAAGGTGGAAAATGGTATAAAATATGTATTTTTGTTTTGTGCAATATGCTAAAACAACGTTAAAAATTTTTCTTGACTTTTAATACTATGTGTGGCATAGTATTATGCGAGAGGAGGTATTTTATGGATATTCAGCTTAAACGCGGTTTGTTGGATGTATGTGTCCTTGCTGCTATTAAGAACAAAGACTCCTATGGCTATCAGATCATTAAGGATATGAAGCCCTTTGTGGAGATCTCAGAATCTACCTTATACCCTATTTTGCGGCGGCTGGAGGCATCGGAGCTATTGCGTGTCCGGTCGGCTGAGCATAACGGTCGCTTGCGGAAGTACTATCGTATTACGGAAAAAGGGCTTGCCAGAATTGCGGAGTTTCGTGAGGAATGGAAGCAATTGCTTGCGATCTACGATTTCGTGGCAAAGGAGGATGACAATGGATAAGAATACGTTCTTGCTGCAGCTGCAAAAGCAGTTGAAAGGGCTTCCGGAGGAGGAAATTCAGCAAACTGTGGAATATTATCGGGAAATGCTAGAAGACCGGATCGAAGAAGGTCTTTCAGAGGAGGAAGCCGTAAAAGAGATTGGTACTGTAGAGGAAATTGCCCAGCCGATGATGCCGAAACCGACGCGAAACAGAAAGGCTTGGGAACTGGTGCTGCTGGTTTTGGGCTTTCCTGTGTGGTTTTCCGCGTTGGCGGCGGTGGCCGCGGCGATCATTTCTCTGGTGGTGACGATTTATGCTGTGAATGTTTCCTTTGCAGCCTGTTTCTTTGGCGGCTTACTGAGCAGCCTGCCATATTTGTTCCAAGGTAACTGGGCAGGCGCAGCGTTTTTGTTTGGCGCGGCTCTCGTCTGCGGCGGACTTGCCATCTTCGGCTTTTGGGGCAGTGACGTGCTGATGAAAGGGAGCGTAAAAGCCGTAAAGAACCTGTTTCGAAAGGGGCGCGGATTATGAAAAAGACAAAGCTACTGACGATTCTTGCAGCTTCCTTGATTTTGCTGGGATTGGTGATTGCTACCATCGGTCTGGTTGCTGTGAATTTTGATTTTTCCAAGCTGACCCTGGCGCAGCTGACCAGCAATATCCACACGGTAAAAGAAGGTTTTACCAACATTTCCATTGACACGGACATCAGCGATGTGCGCCTGGAGCTTTCCGAGAACGGCACTTGTCAGGTGATCTGTATGGAAGAGGGCAACTATACCCACAAGGTTTCTGTGGAGCATAATACACTGACGATCACCACAGAGGATAACCGGAAGTGGTATGAAAAAGGCGGTATCCATTTCGGCGATTTTCACAGCATAACCATTCGTCTTCCCCAAAAGGCTTACAAGGATCTTGCCGTTAACTGCGACACAGCCAATGTGGAGATCCCTAAAGACTTTTCCTTCGACTGGGCGGATATTACCACGACAACCGGCGATATCAAATGGCAGGGAAGTGAGGTGGACACGCTTTCTTTGGGGGTTTCTACCGGAGATATTTTGGTAAAGGATATCACCTTTTGCAAAAATCTTACCGCAAAAGCCAGCACCGGCGATATCACGCTGAGCAATGTCCTTGTTCTAGGCGATCTTATTGCCAAAACCTCCACAGGGGATGTGCTGTTTGACCGGTTTGATGCAAGCGCTATAGAAGTCAAGACAACCACCGGTGATGTGACAGGTACACTGCTTAGTTACAAGCGGTTTACGGTCTACACGGATACGGGCAATCTTCGTTTGCCGCCGATGCCTGACGATAAAACTACCTTGGTGATCACCGACAAAGACGGCAAGGAGCTTAGCACTTTAACACCGAAGTATGGGCTGTGTAATATTACTACCACTACCGGGGATATCTATATCGAACTTTCCTGAATATACAAAGGGCGTGTTGCAGCGATTTTGCAGCACGCCCCATTTTTAAAATAGTTACTGACTGCCACAGCTTGCGAGGCAAGCCTTGCAGTGACGTTCTGGTTTCCTCTGTCATTGCGAGCCTTGCTCTTCGGGGACCCCGCAAAGGCGAATGGCCTTTGTGGGGAGAGGAGAAGCCAAGATACAGGTGGTATTTTCCGCTTGCGGGAAATATAGAATTGTATCTTGTGCTTCGACGACGTGGCAATCCGTTCCGAAATATGTGTAGCGAAAATGTATGCAAAAGCAGAAATATTGGCTTTGGGGTTTCGTTTTTAAAAATTTTGTGATAAAATAAGAAAAACGTGACGAAAAGGAGGGGTGTGGGATGAAAACCTGTGTGATATTTTGTGCCGGTGGGTTTGATACGTTGACAGAACCCATTGAAAAAGAAGATCTTGTGATCGCGGCCGACGGCGGCGTTGCCCATACCCAGGCTTTGGGGATCACACCCCATTATGTTTTGGGGGATTTTGACTCCTTGGGGTATGTGCCGGAGGGTGCTGTGGTGCATCCGGTGGAAAAGGATGATACCGATGCTATGCTGGCGGTTCGGGAGGGCTTACGCCGGGGCTGTGACCGATTTGTGCTGTATGGCGCTTTGGACGGGGAACGGCTGGATCATACCGTTGCCAACTATCAGACCCTGCAATTTCTGGCAGACCGAGGGGCAAGAGGCTGCTTGGTAGGGATCAACCAAGTGGCGACCCTTATCAAAAATGACAGCATTTCTTTCCCGGAAACAAGCAAGGGGTATATTTCGGTGTTCTGCTCCGGAGCAGAGGCGGAGGGGGTTACCATCCGGGGGCTTCGGTACGAACTGACGGACGAAACCCTGACTCCGGGGTTTCCTCTGGGGGTCAGCAATCAATTTGTTGGGGAAAAAGCGGAAATTTCCGTGAAAAATGGCAGTTTACTGGTGATTTGGCAGCGGTAACGTCTTGCCATTGGAAAAAAATCACAGTATAATAAACATACAGGAGGTGGGAATATGGAAGAGAAAGTAAGCGCCTTCAGCGGTTGTCTTTTAGGCATGGCTGTGGGGGATGCCATGGGCTATCCCGTGGACAAAAAGACTTGGGACGAGATCGAGCAGATGTACGGCCCCAATGGACTTTTGGGCTATGACCTGGCCAACGGCAACGCAGAAATCACCTCCTATACCCAATTGGCCACCTTCGTGTGTAACGGTCTTTTGCTGGGCGCCATCCGGCAGAACCCGGAGAAATACGGAAGGTATATCCTGCTGGGTCTGCGGGAGTGGCTGAAAAGCCAGCAGCCCCGGGTCAATCCGGAAAAGACCTTCTGTTGGGTAGGGCAGGTGCCGGATATGCGCCGGCGGCTGTGTATGGACACCCGGATGCTGGATGCCCTGTCCCGGGAAACGGTGGGAACACCGGAAAAGCCGGTGTTTCGGTCTATTTTCCCCGGCGCGCTAACCGCGGCGGCAGCGGTGGGTCTGTGTGGTATGTCCTGCAAAATGACAAGTCAGATGCTTTCCCGGTTGGGTATGGAAGCGGTAGCGGCCACCCACGGCGAGCCGTCAGCCTTTTTGTCCGGCGCATTTGTGGCGCTGGCGGTAGATGGGGCGATTCGCACCCCGGAAAGACCGATGGCCGAGCTGTATGAAAAGATCTGTGCATTTTTGGAAGAAACTTATGGGGAAACCTATCCGGAGGTATTTGCTTTGACTGCCGGTGCGCGGCAGGCTTTGGTGCTGACCAAGGATGTGGAAATTTCTCCTCTGGCGGCAATGACACTGCTGGGCTGTACCACGGCGGCGGAGTGTGTGGCTGGAATGGTGTATGCCACCACCATCCACCCGGCAAATTTTGACGAGGCGATGATCGTTTCGGTGAACCATTCCGGCAGAAGCAGCTGCGTGGCGGCGCTGACCGGTGCAGTAATGGGCGCAAGATTGGGCAAGGACTCTTTGCCGGAATTTTACTTAGAATCCCTGGAATGTGCCTGGGTTTTGGAGGAACTGGCAGAGGATATGACCCAGGTGCGGCAGGTGACTCGAATCTTCGACGACAGCTGGGATTTGAAGTATACCCAAGGTCTTCCTACCCGATAAACGGGAAAAAACCATAAAAAATAGTGCAGTTTCTTTGAAAAAACCCTTGCAAAATTGAAAAAAGGGTGTTATACTACCTACTGTAAGTGAATAATGTAAGGAAAGAGAGGAGCTTCAGCTCCTCTCTTTTTGTCGAGCTTGTGAGGTGTTTATGAAAGTTACAGAACAAGTGGAAAGCTTTGCAAGGCCGGTGGTGGAAGCCAATGGCTGCAAGCTGTGGGACGTGGAATACGTCCGGGAAGGCTCGGAGCGTTTTCTGCGGCTTTACATTGACAAAGACGGCGGCGTGGATATTGAAGATTGCGAAAAGATCCACCGGGCGGTCGATCCGATTTTGGATGAGAAAGACCCCATTTCGGAAAGCTACCATTTTGAGGTATGCTCTGCCGGCTTGGAACGGGCGCTGAAGCGGCCAAGTGATTTTGAAGCTTTTATGGGAAGTCCCATTTTAGTGAAATTATATCGTCCCAAAAACGGCCTGAAAGAAATTCCTGCCATTTTGCAGGGCTATGAGGACGGTCGCATTACCGTACAGGCAGGAAAAGAAACCATTACATTTGAAAAATCTGAGGTAGCGTTGGTTCGCCTCAGAGTAGAGTTTTAACAGGAGGAAGGAACAATGGCAAGAAATACAAAAGCCAAGAAGCAGGCAACCCCGCAGGTAGATATTGGCGCAGAGATCTTTGCATCTTTGCGGGATCTGGAAAAACTCAAGGGTATTCCGGTGGAGTATATGGTGGAGCGACTGAAGCAGGCTCTGACCAATGCCTACCGCAAAGACAGAGAGGATAACCGGGACGTGCCCGGCGAGAATGTGGTGGTGGAGCTGTCCGAGCAGGGACTGTCCATGCATCAGGTAAAGACTGCGGTAGAGGAAGTAGAAGATACCGCATTGGAGATCCACATCGAAGCTGCCAAGAAGCTCAACCCCAATGTGCAGGTGGGCGATGCTGTGCGTGTGGATATCGACATTCAGAAGTTTGGCCGTATCGCTGCCCAGACTGCCAAGCAGGTGGTCATTCAGGGTATTCGTGAGGCAGAGCGTGGCGCAGCCTATGATAACTACTCCTCCAAGGTGCAGGAGATGCTCACAGGTTCTGTCCTGCGTATTGATCCTTCCGGAGATGTGTTTGTCCGGTTGGGTCAGGGCAACGAGCAGAACGATGCCATTTTGCGTGTTTCTGAGCAGATCCCCGGTGAGAGCTATGCCCCCGGCGATCTGGTTCGTGTATATGTGCTGGGTGTGCATAAGGGTCAGAGAGATACCCTGGTTCAGGTATCCCGTACCCACCCCAACCTGGTACGTCGTTTGTTTGAGCTGGAGACTCCGGAAATTGCAGACGGTCAGGTAGAGATCCGCAACATCGCCCGTGAGCCGGGCAGCCGTACCAAGATCTCTGTCCGGGCAGCCAGCGAGGATATCGATCCTGTTGGCGCTTGCGTCGGCCCCAGAGGTGGTCGTGTGGCTGCTGTTGTGGAAGAGCTTCGTGGCGAGAAGATCGATATCGTGGTCTACAGCGAAGATCTTTGCGAGTATGTCCGCGCTGCCCTGAGCCCTGCGGAAGTCATCAGCGTGACCCCTGTGGAGGGTATGAAGGGCTGCACCGTTGTGGTGCCGGACAATCAGCTGAGCCTGGCCATCGGCAAGGAAGGTCAGAATGCACGTCTGGCCGCAAAGCTGACCGGCTGCAAGATCGACATCAAGCCGGAAAGCCAGGCAGTGTAATCAGAATGTAAGGAGGGAGCGTTATGCAAAAGAAGATCCCTCAGCGTCAATGTATGGGTTGCCGGGAGCGAAAAGCCAAGCGGGAACTCATCCGGGTGGTTCGTGGTACGGACGGCACGGTGAGTCTGGACTTTGGCGGTAAGCTCAACGGCAGAGGCGCTTACATCTGTCCCAAGATGGAGTGCCTGCAGAAAGCCCAGAAAGCAAAGGCTCTGGAGCGTAGCCTGGAAGTGGTCATTCCGGAAGCGGTTTATGACCGTCTTGCCAAGGAGATGGAGGCCCAGACCTGTGGATAAAGCGCTGAATTATATAGCTCTGGCCCGGAAAGCGGGTCGGATCGAGTTGGGCGAGGAGCCGGTTGGCGCGGCTGCCCGGGCGCAAAAAGCCCGGTTGGTAGTCGTTGCCGAAGATGCCTCCGACCATACCTGGCGCAGAGCGAAAAGCTTTGTGGCCGGTACCCAGCAACAATGCATAAAGGTTCCCTTTTCCAAGGATTTGTTGGGATCGGCTATTGGCCGAACCAGTCTTGCCATCGGGGCCTTTACCGATCCGGCGCTGGCGCTGGCCTTTGTGAAGGCTTTGCCCCAGCCGGAAGCGTACCGGGAAGTGCTGGAGAGTCTGACCCAGCGGACAATGCGTGTCCAGCAGCGTCAGGCAGAGCAGAGAGCCCACAAGAAGAACAAGCAAAAAGGCAAGAAGAAGTAATTATCGGAGGTGCGAGTGTATGAGTTTAGAGAAATATCGTTTGAAAGACGTTGCTACGGATTTTGGTGTTGCACCCAAGGAAATTTCTCAGATCATGGAGAAGTTTTTTGAGAAGCCCAAGTCCAATACCCAGGTTCTTTCTGAGGAAGAACTGAATGTGATTTTTGATTATATGACATTGACCCACCAGATCGCTTCTTTGGAAGAGGTGTTTGCGGTACAGCCTGCTCCCAAGGCCGAAGCCCCGAAGCAGGAAGCACCCAAGGCAGAAAAGCCTGAGGTCAAGGCCCAGAAGAAGGAAGAAAAGCCTGCTGCGCCCAAGGCAGCGGCTCCCAAGCCCCAGCCCAAGCAGGAAGCACCGGTCAAGCCCCAGGAGCCGGAGAGAAGAAGAGAGCGCCGCATTGTGGATACCTCTGCTGTTCAGGTGAACACCCGTCGTTTCGATGACGTGGATAACCTGGTCGACCAGCGTGTACAGGACTACCAGGGCGGCAAGCAGAAGTTTGGCAAAAAGGGTCAGCAGCAGAACAAGAAGGACAACAAGTTCAAGGGCAACAAGGCCAAGAACGAGGAGCAGGAGAAGCTGCGCCGTCTGCAGATGGAAGTGGCTCGCAAAGCCCCTGTTACGGTCAAGATCCCCGACGAAATTACCGTTGGCGAGCTGGCTTCCCGGATGAAGAAAACTGCCGGCGAGGTCATTAAGTGTTTGATGAAAAACGGCGTCATTGCCGCCATCAACCAGACCATTGACTTTGATACTGCAGAATTTGTAGCCGTAGAGCTGGGCTGCAAGGTGGAAAAGGAAATCACCATCACCATCGAGGAGCGTATCATCGACGATCACGAGGATACCGCAGATGAGCTGGTTACCCGCGCCCCTGTCGTGGTGGTTATGGGTCACGTTGACCACGGTAAGACCTCCACTTTGGATGCGATCCGCAAGACCAATGTGACCACCGGCGAAGCTGGCGGCATTACCCAGCACATCGGTGCTTACACGGTGGAGATTAATGGCCAGATGATCACCTTCCTGGATACCCCCGGCCACGCAGCCTTTACTTCTATGCGTGCCCGTGGCGCAAAGTCTACCGACATTGCCATTCTGGTGGTTGCTGCCGACGACGGCATTATGCCTCAGACCATTGAGTCTATCAACCACGCAAAGGCTGCCGAAGTGCCCATCATTGTTGCCATCAACAAGATGGATAAGCCCGAGGCAAACCCGGACAAGATCAAGCAGCAGCTGACCGAGCACGAGCTGATCCCGGAAGAGTGGGGCGGCGATACGGTCATCGTTCCTATTTCTGCCAAGACAGGTATGGGTCTGGAAGACCTGCTGGAGATGGTGCTGCTCACTGCCGAAGTGCAGGAGCTGAAGGCCAACCCCAACCGTCGTGCAAAGGGTACGGTTATCGAGGCCCGTCTGGATAAGAACCGTGGCCCCATTGCCACCTTGCTGGTGCAGAACGGTACCCTGAACCAGGGCGATATCGTCATTGCCGGTACGGCTGTGGGTCACGTGCGTGTGATGACCAACGATAAGGGTCGCACCGTGAAGTCTGCCGGTCCTTCCGTGCCTGTGGAGATCACCGGTCTTGCAGAAGTACCTGCTCCCGGCGACGAGTTCAACGCTGTTACCGACGAGCGTATGGCAAGAGAGTTGGTGGAGCAGCGGAAGCAGGCTGCCAAGGATGCAGCTGCCAACGCAATGCAAAAGGTTACTTTGGACAATCTCTTTGCCAAGATGCAGGAGGGTCAGATGAAGGAACTGCCCCTGATCGTCAAGGCTGACGTACAGGGTTCTGCAGAAGCAGTTAAAGCTTCCCTGGAGAAAATCTCCAACGAGGAAGTTCGTGTCAAGGTCATTCACACCGGTGTCGGCGCGATCAACGAAAGTGATATTTTGCTGGCTTCTACTGCCGGCGCAATCATTGTCGGCTTTAACGTACGTCCCGATGCCGGCGCACAGGCCAGCGGTCAGCGCGCCAACGTGGATATGCGCTTCTATCGTGTTATTTACGATGCCATCGACGAGATCGAGGCGGCTATGAAGGGTATGCTTGCACCGAAGTTTGAGGAAGTTGTCATCGGTCACGCAGAGGTGCGTATGACCTACAAGGTTTCTGCTATCGGCACCATTGCCGGTTGTATGGTCAAGGACGGCAAGGTCACCCGGGATGCCCAGGTGCGTGTGCTTCGTGATAATATCGTCATTCACGAAGGCGAGATCGGCTCTTTGCAGCGGTTTAAGGATGCTGCCAAGGAAGTCACTGCCGGTTATGAGTGCGGTATGAGCATTCTGAAGTTCAACGACATCAAGGAAGGCGACGTCTTCGAGTGCTTCGAGATGCAGGAAATCAAACAGTAATTAGATACTCTGCCGCACTGCTTTTTGTGGTGCGGCAGCAGGTGTTTTCAGATGTCATTACGAAAGGAATGATACTATGGCATCCAATCGAATTGGAAGAATTAACGAAGAGATTCAGAAGGAATTGTCTGCCCAGCTGCGGAATGTGAAAGATCCCCGGGTGGCCGAGACCATGATCTCCGTGACCCACGTGGAGACCACCCCGGATCTGCGGTATGCAAAGGTCTATGTCAGCTTCCTGCAGGTGGATAAGGCAGCAGAGGCTATGAAGGGTCTGAAGTCGGCTGGTGGTTATCTGCGCCGGGAGTTGGGTCGCACCTTGAATTTGCGGTATACCCCGGAGCTGGTGTGGACCTTGGACGACTCCATCACCTATGGCGCAAAAATGATGAAGCTGATTAACTCCCTGGAGGTAAATAAAGATGACCAGGATGACAATAGCTGAGTGTGCCGATTGGCTTTTGGCACGGGATCACTTTGTGATTTTGACCCATCGCAAGCCTGATGGCGACACGTTGGGTTCTTCTGCGGCCCTTTGCCGGGGTCTGCGGCAGGTGGGAAAAACAGCCCATATTCTGCAAAATGATGAGGTCACGGCATTGTATGCGCCGCTGGTAGAGGGCCTGACAAAGCCCCAGCCGGAAGAGGGCGATCTCCTCATTGCCGTGGATGTGGCGGCAGATAATATGCTGCCCCAGGCTTTTATGAATATGAAAAATTGCATCGATCTGCGAATCGACCACCACGGATCCGGCCGGGAATATACCCCTAACGAGTTGGTGGATGCGGAGTCTGCCGCTTGCGCAGAGATCATTTGGGAACTGCTGCTGGATCTGGGTGTAGAGCCGGACAGCCAAATGGCGGAAGCGGTGTATGTGGGTGTTTCTACGGATACCGGCTGTTTCCGTTATGCAAATACCACGGCACACACCTTTGATGTGTGCGGAGATTGCGCAGCTACCGGCGCAGACATTTTTGAGTGGAACCGGAAGCTGTTTGACACCAACTCTCTGGCAAAGCTGCGGCTGCAGGCCTGGGTGGTGGACAACCTGAGGCTTCTGTGCGGCGGTAAGATTGCGCTTTGCGCATTGCCCAGAGAGGTGGAGGAAGAAATCGGTGTCGGCGAAGACGATATGAACAACATTTCCGGCTTCCTGCGGAGCATTGAGGGTGTGTGTATTGCCGCATTGCTGCGCAATGCAGGCGAAGAAAACACCAAGGTTTCCGTACGCTCCATTCCCGGCTACAATGCGGCCTACTTCTGCGAGCAGTTTGGCGGCGGCGGCCATGCCGGTGCGGCTGGATGTTCCATCCGCAAGCCCTTAGCCGAAGCGGCCAAGGAGCTGGAAGAAGTGCTTACAAAATGGGGCGAAGAACTATGAACGGCATTGTGATCGTGGACAAGCCCCAGGACTGGACAAGCCAGGACGTAGTCAGCAAGCTGCGGGGTGTGCTGCACACCCGGCGGATCGGTCACGGCGGTACGTTAGACCCTATGGCCACCGGAGTTCTGCCTGTGTTTGTGGGCAGAGGCACCCGGGGTGTGGAGTTTTTTGAACACGCAGAAAAGACTTATGAAGCGGTTTTGCGGTTAGGCCTCACCACCGACACCGAGGATGTGACCGGGGAAGTGCTGGAAACAAGACCTGTGGACGTGTCAAAAACGGCATTTTTGGCGGTTTTAGACCAGTTTCGGGGAGAAATTCAGCAAATTCCGCCTATGTACTCTGCCCTGAAAGTGAATGGGCAGAAGCTGTGCGACCTGGCGCGAAAAGGCAAGGAAGTGGAGCGAAAGCCTCGCACCATCACCATCCATTTGCTGGAGTGT
>JAZQWQ010000031.1:0-4063 GCA_045632385.1 Faecousia sp. | reverse complement strand
TTCTTACAGAGCAGCCTTAGCCTTTTCAACCAGAGCAGCGAAAGCAGCTGCATCCTGGATAGCCATTTCGGACAGGCTCTTGCGGTTCATCTCGATACCAGCCTTCTTCACACCATTCATAAAGGTGGAGTAGTTCAAGCCGTAGGGCTTGACAGCAGCGGAAATACGGGTGATCCACAGTCTGCGATAGTCACGCTTCTTCAGCTTACGGCCGACGAAAGCGTAGTTGCCGGACTTCATGACAGCCTGCTTGGCCATCTTAAAGTGCTTAGACTTAGAACCCCAGTAGCCCTTGGCCAGCTTCAGGGTAGCATTTCTTCTCTTGCGCGTCATCATTGCGCCTTTAACTCTTGCCATTTCTTATTCTCCTCCTTCTCTTACTTGTACGGAACCAGCTTCTTCACGGTGGCTACGTTGGTTGCATCCGCATAAGCGGTGGTACGCAGACGACGGGTACGCTTGGTGTCCTTCTTGGTGAGGATGTGGCTCTTGTAGCCACGGGCTCTCTTAACCTTACCGGTCTTGGTCAGGTTGAATCTCTTCTTAGCACCGCTATGGGTTTTCAGCTTGGGCATAATAAGTTCTCCTTCCGTATCTTTGGTATTTTTACTTGCCTGTTTTGGGGGTTAGGAACATGGCCATAAAGCGGCCTTCCAGCTTGGGGTTCTTTTCCATGGTCGCAGCTTCGCTGCAGGCCTCGGCAAACTCCATCAGCAGCTTTTCGCCAAGGTTGGTATGTGCCATCTCACGGCCGCGGAAGCGGACGCTGACCTTTACCCGATTGCCGTCGCCCAAAAATTTCAGGGCGCTTTTGATCTTGGTGTTCAGGTCATTGGTGTCAATGCTGGGAGACATACGAATTTCTTTGATTTCCACAACCTTCTGGTTCTTCTTGGCATCCTTTTCCCGCTTCTTCTGGTCGTAGCAGAATTTGGAATAATCCATGACTTTGCACACAGGGGGTGTGGCATTGGGAGAAATCTTTACTAAGTCCAGACCGTTCTCTTCGGCAATTGCGTTGGCTTCTGCAGCGGACATAATACCCAGCTGTTCACCCTCGGCACCGATCAGGCGGACTTCCTTGTCTACGATCTCTTCATTGAGCTGATGTTCTAACTTGGCTATGGTAAGCACCTCCAAAAAAACAATAAAAAAGCGGATGCCAAAGCATCCGTACAAACACAAACTCTCCCTGCTGGGAAAGAAATGTATTGACCTCTTCGCATTGCTTGAGGTGAGGCGGATACTTTGCCTTCTTTATTACCCGGGTATCTTACCACATATATATGGCCTTGTCAATACTTTTTTGCGAATAATTTTTACCTCTTTTTGTAAAAAAGTATTTACATTTCCGCTTTTTTCGTGTATGATAGCCACGAACAGAGTAGGAAGCCCTGCGTGAAGTGCTGTCAGAATGGGGAGTTGTGTGACAGACGAAGGATCTGATCCGCGATGGGGTTTTCGCACCCGCTGCGTCATAATGGATGTTCTCCTTTATGAGCAACGATACTCGGTCGGGCAATTGGTCGGCTGAGCCTCCGCATACAGAACTCCCGTACGACCTTTGGTTGTTCGGGCTTTTTCTTTTGTGAGGCAGTTTTTCCGGTTGCTCCAATAAAGGAGGCTTTTTTTATGAAACAAAAATTCACGACAAAAACGCTGGCCTGCTGTGCTTTACTGGCGGCGCTGAGTGTTGTGCTGGCAAGACTGTTTAGCCTGATGCCGGAAGAGTCTGCGCGGTTTTCCATCGAGGCGATTCCAATTTTCCTGGCTGGCATACTGTTTGGCCCGCTGGCTGGTGGCCTGGTAGGCTTTTGCGCGGACTTTGTCGGTTGCCTGTTTTCTCCCTTTGGCTATAATCCGATTTTCTGCCTGCCGCCGATACTTTATGGTGTGTTTGGTGGATTGTTCCGGAACTTCCTGAAGAAAAAGGTGTCTTTTCCCCGTCTTTTGCTGTGCTTTTTGCCCCCGGTGGTGCTGGGTTCTGTGCTGTATCAAAGTGTCACCTTGGCTTATGTGTATTACGCATCTACCTTCTGGCAGGGCCTTTTGTTGAAGCTAAGTACCCGTTCTGTGCAGTTTGCCATTATGCTGTTTGTAAATGCCGGCCTGCTGTTCCTGTTGCTTCGCACAAAGGTGTTTGAGCGTATGGGGCTATGGTCCGGAAAAGCAGAAAAGCAGAACGCGCCGATTACCAATGTAGATGAGGCGATTGCCTACATCCATTCTGTTTGCTGGAAGGGAAGTGTTCCCGGTCTTGGCCGTACCCAAACGCTGCTGGACTTGATGGGAAACCCTCATAATGCGCTGAAATATGTGCATATTGCAGGCACCAACGGCAAAGGTTCGACCGCAGCTATGACGGCAAACATTTTGCAAAAGGCCGGCTATCGGGTAGGACTTTACACTTCTCCTTATATCTACCGTTTTAATGAACGGATGCAGATCAATGGCGAGCCGATCTCCGATGAGGAGCTGACGGAAATCACCGCCTGGATTCGTCCTTTGGCACAATCTATGGAAGAAAGCCCCACAGAATTTGAACTGGTCAGCTGTATTGCGTTTGAGTATTTCGAGAGAAATGCTTGTGATATTGTCGTTTTGGAAGTGGGTATGGGCGGCGCTTTGGACTCCACCAACGTTATTCCTGCGCCGGAAGTTGCGGTTATTACAAACATCGGCCTGGATCACACAGAGGTTCTGGGTGATACGGTAGAAAAAATTGCCTACACCAAATCCGGCATTTTCAAGACCGGCTGTAATGCGGTGGTCTACCGGGGCAGTGTTTCCGTAGAATCCGTATTCGAGCAGGTCTGTATTGAGAAGAATATTGCCCTGACCAAGGCAAATTTTGATGGTCTGCAGCTGGTTTCTCTTGGTTTGGAGGGTCAGTCCTTCCATTGCGGCACACGGAAAAATATTTTCCTGCCGCTGTTAGGTGACCATCAGCTTCACAATGCATCTGTGGTACTCTCTGTTGCCGATGCGCTGATTGCCCGGGGCTGGAATATCACAGAAGAAAATATTTACGACGGTATCGCTACTGTTTCCTGGCCCGGTCGTTTTGATATTATGAGCAAAGATCCGCTGTTTATCATCGACGGCGGCCACAATCCCCAGTGTATCGAAGCACTGGTGAAGAACATTCAGGATTACCTGTCTGAGAAGAAGCTGATCGTCCTGACCGGCGTGTTGGCAGATAAGGATTATGCGGATATGTATAAGCCGGTAATGCCTTTTGTAGAGGAATTTGTGTGCATCACACCCCCTAACCCCAGAAAACTGGATTCTGCGCTGCTTGCCCAGTATCTGACCGAGGCTGGAGCAAAAGCCACTGCCTGTGAGAGTATTCCGGAGGGTGTACGGGTTGCGAAAGAAAAAGCTGGCAGCGATGGTGCTGTTTTGTGCTTCGGCTCTTTGTATTCCATTGGTTCCATTCGGGACGCATTGGAAGAGGCCGCCAATTGACAGAACCGAACCAAACGAATATAATAAAAGAAAAACCTAAAGGAGAAAACTTTATGCATCAGCATCACGATCATATTGCCGGTGGCCATACCCACAGCCACGAGCATACCCATTCCCATGAGCACACCCATGATGGTGTTGCCCACACCCACGAGCATTGCCATGCCCACGAGCACGACCATGAGCATCCCCACAATCACGACCATCTCCACGGGGAAGGTCACGAGCATACCCATAGCCACGAGTGCGGCAGTGATTGCGGCAGCTGTGGTGGTTGCCAGCATACCCCCATGGAAGAGCTGATGGCGCTGATGAAATATATGGTGGGCCACAATGCCGCCCACGCAAAGGAATTGGCCGATTTGGCGGTACAGCTGGAAAAGGCTGGCAGCCACGCTGCTTATGAGCAGGTGATGGCCGCAGTCAGCGACTTTGAAAAGGGCAATATGCGCCTGTCTGTTGTCCTGTCCAGCCTGGACGCGAAATAAGGAGAAAGCCTATGTGCCTTTCTACAGTGTATAAAAACACAATGGAGGAAGCCTCCATTGCTATGAAAAACGTGATGAAGATCGAGTGCCGGGAAGGAAAGGTTATC
>JAZQWQ010000030.1:0-16801 GCA_045632385.1 Faecousia sp. | reverse complement strand
AGAAGTTCATCGCAGCCGAAGGCGGCCCCGGCCGTATCGTCTGGATGCCCAAGATGCTGAAGGATCAGATGCGTGAGCGTCTGGATGCTACTGTTCTGGAAATGTACGGTGTGGAAAACTTCACCGATATGATCGCAGATGTGCCCATCTGCCAGGAGGATCCCGAGCAGCTGCTGGAGTACCTGGGCACTGTGGGTCACCCTGTTCTGGGTATGGAACCGTTTGATATGTAATCTACTTATCTATAAAAAAGGACCTTCTTCGGAAGGTCCTTTTTAGCGATATACCTCGCTTTGCTCGGTGCGATATATTTGCCTTGCGGCAAATTCGATATAACCGCCCAAGGACGGTTTCGATATGACAAAACTCCCTTGGTAAGCAAGGGAGTTTTGTCGTTATGATCAGGGAAGTTTTTCGGTGAGGGTTTGCAGAAATTCCAGAGCTTTTTTAGGGGCTTCGTCGCCGGCGCCGAGAAATAAGAGCATACCCGGGGCATAGCGCTGGAACACGGAGAATTCGTCGGTGTCCATTTCCGGGGTCTTCAGCTTCTGCAACGGCAGAAGCTTTTGCACCTGGTCGTACAGGTCTGCCGGGTTCAGCACTGCCGGATAGCCGTCGGACATAGAAAGCTTTACGGTGCAGGCGGTTTGTTCTTGTAATTCCCGGGCGATGGTTGTCAGCCCGGCGCGCATATCATTATAAATGTCGTCCTGGAAGACACGTAAAATGCCCTCGATCCGGGCGGTTTCCTCGTTGCCGGCCAGCTTTGAAAACTTCAGAAGCCGGAAAATATCCTCCGGCAAGGCCTGCTCCAAAGCGGTGGCCCGGTTATAAAAGGAAACGGCGGCATCCAGCGCATCCTGGCCGTCTACGGCGATACGGACATCGCAGGAACGGCTGAGCATTTCGTTTTTCCGGGCGGCAAGCACCCCGGGGGCGGTCTTGTCCCAAAGGCGCAGGGTAAAGATCCGGGAAACACGGTACTGCCGGAAAATTCCGGTGAGGCAGACATCCTTGGCGGAGCCGGGATTATAAAAGACGAACATCAGGTTGTTAGGGAATTTTTTGCCCTTGCTGTTCCGGGCTTGGGACAACAGCACGGAAATATAGTCCGTATGCTCCGGGGCGATGGCAACCGGGAAGGCGGTGGTATTTTCTGCGCCGCAATCGAAAAACGCGCAGATACAGCCCTTTATGGGGGAAAATACCTTACAAGATAAAAAGGCCAGCTTCAAGCCCAGGTAGTCAAAGATTTTTTGGGTGGGGTTTTGGGTCTGCCACAGGGCAGACAGCTTCTGCTTGTCTTCCAAAAGTTCCATATTTTCACCTCGCAAGGCTATTATAATGTATTTTTTCGCCGGTGTCAATTTGCACATTTTCTCTGCCACGGAATATCTTGGAATGAGCAGGGAAACTGCTTGAAAAAATTTCGGAGGTAAATTTTATGTGCAATAATAACTGCTGGTGGATTATCATTTTGGTTCTGCTGTTCTGCTGCTGCGGCAACGGGAACGGCCTGATGAGTAGCAATGGCTGCGGCAATGGCTGTGGCTGCGACAACAACTGCGGCTGCTGCTAAGGAAGCGTAGCTTCCAGCGAAATTTGCCCGTATGGGCAAGTGAACTTGCATAAGATATCAGCCGCCCGAAAGGGCGGCAATTTCTTTGCGGGGCAAGGGCGCGGATTCTTCGGCTTCGCAGCCGTTGGCTGCTTCGCTCAGAATGACAAAGGAAGAAGGTTTTTCGCAGAACGGAAAAAAGTGTTGACAAATGGGGGATAAGTCATTATAATATCCTAGTCTACGTATGTGGACATATCCTTGCTCCCGGAGCCCGGGGGCCAAAAGTCCAAAAGGAGGTGCAAACAACATGGCTAAGATTACCGGTAAGTACGAGGTGCTCTACATCATCGACCCTGCTCAGGGCGAGGAAGGCATCGCCGCACTTGTGGAAAAGTTCAAGGCAATGGTGGAAGCGGAGGGTACTCTGTCTAACATTGACCTGTGGGGCAAGCGTCGTTTGGCTTATCCCATCAATGATCTGACCGAGGGCTACTATGTTCTGATGAACATGGAGACCAAGCCCGCATTCCCTGCAGAGCTGGAGCGTGTGATGAAGATCGACGAAGCTATCCTGCGCTGCATGGTTACCGCTGTGGAAGAATAAGGAGGAATTCTTATGCTGAACCACATCACCATCATGGGTCGTCTGACCCGTGATCCCGAACTGCGTCGCACCGGCACCGGCACCGCTGTCGCCAGCTTTACTTTGGCTGTTGACCGCGATTTTGGTGGACAAGGTGGCGAACGGGAAACCGATTTCATCGACTGCGTAGCTTGGCGGCAAACCGGCGAGTTTGTTTCCAAGTATTTCGCCAAGGGTCGTATGGCTGTGGTTTCCGGTCGGCTCCAGATCAGAAACTGGACTGACAAAGACGGCAATAAGCGTCGTACCGCAGAAGTTGTTGCTGACAATGTGTATTTCGGCGACAGCAAGCGCGAGGGTGACAACGCAGGCGCTGCCTACGCTGCTCCCGCTGCTCCTGCATTTGGTGGCTACGCAGCCCCCAGTGCTTCTGCTCCTGCATCCGATTTTGCGATGCTGAGTGACGATGACGCCCAGCTGCCGTTCTAATTCTTGAATTTTTCTACAATGCTTACAAAGGAGGTAAAATCCGTGGAAAACGAACAGAAAATGCGTCCCCGTAAGCGCAAGAAGGTATGTGCATTCTGCGCTGACAAGGTGACTGTTATCGACTACAAGGACACTGCAAAGCTCCGTCGGTTCCTGTCCGAGCGTGGCAAGATCCTGCCCCGCCGTACCACCGGCACTTGCGCTGCTCACCAGCGCCACCTGACCACCGCGATTAAGCGCGCTCGTCAGATCGCTCTGCTGCCCTACGTTGCAGAATAATAACAGACAAGCCGTCCCGAGAAATCGGGACGGCTTTTTGTTATGAATTTCCATTGACTTTTGGGCGATTTCTTGCTATGGTAACGTCAAGAGATAGACAAAAAAACAAACAAGGTAGGTTTGCATATGGAAAATTTTGATGTATTGGTATTGGGCGGTGGCCCAGGCGGTTATTTGGCGGCAGAACGGGCGGCCCACAAGGGTCTGAAAACCGCAGTGTTTGAAAAGCGCGCGTTGGGCGGTGTGTGCCTCAATGAGGGCTGCGTACCCTCCAAGGCGCTGCTAAATTCTGCCAAGACCTATATCCACGCGCTGCACAGCGCAGATTACGGTGTTACCTGTGAGAATGTGACCATCGACCAGAAAAAGGTCATTGCCCGGAAAAATAAGGTGGTGCGCACCCTGGTTTCCGGAGTGAAGGCGAAAATGAAGGCTGCCGGGGTGACGGTTGTCAATGCCGAGGCGGTTTTGGACGGAAAAGAGGGAAATCTTTTCCGGGTGAAAGCCGGGGACACGGTATACACCGGTAAAAACGTGATTATCGCCACCGGTTCTTCCAACGCAGTGCCGCCTCTGCCGGGATTGCAGGAAAATTTGGGCGGCTTCGTGCTGACCAACCGGGAAATTCTGGACTTGGAACAGCTGCCGGGCAGCCTGACGGTGATCGGCGGCGGTGTCATCGGCTTGGAAATGGCCTGCTATTATGCCTGCGTAGGTGTAAAAGTCACCGTGGTGGAAATACTGGACCATATTGCCGGTGCCACCGACCTGGAAATTTCCAAAATGCTCCAAAAGGAGCTGGAAGCCAAGGGTGTTACCTTCTTGCTTTCCCATAAGGTTCTCTCCGTTGCGCCGGGTACGGTGACGGTGGAAACACCGGAGGGCAGCAAGGTTGAACTGCACAGCGACAAGGCGCTGCTGTCCATTGGCCGTCGGGCCAACTGTCAGGGCATTGGTCTGGAAACGGTGGGTGTCCGGTTTGACCGGGGAATTCCTGTGGACAGCTTCTGCCGCACTAACGTTGCCGGCATTTATGCCATTGGCGATGTCAATGGCAAGTATATGCTGGCCCACACCGCTTACCGGGAGGCAGAGGTGGCAGTTGCCCATATTCTGGGCAAGCAGGACACCATGCGCTATCACGCAAATCCTTCGGTCATTTACACCTTCCCGGAGATCGGCTCTGTGGGTAAGACCGAGGAGCAGTGTAAGGAAAAGGGCATTGATTACGAAGTAAAGAAGCTGTCCATGCGGTATTCCGGCCGGTTCGTGGCGGAAAACGAGGGTGCTGACGGCCTTTGTAAGATTTTGGTAGATAAAAAGCGCCGCACCGTTTTGGGTGTGCATCTGATCGGCGCATATTGTGGCGAGATCATTTGGGGCGCGGCCGCGATGCTGGAGATTCCTCTGCGGGTAGAGGATGCCCGGCAGATCATCTTCCCCCATCCCACGGTCAGTGAGATCATTCGAGAGACCCTTTGGGAATTTGAATAAAGAAAGGTCTGTTAAACTTGGGCTTTTTGCAGGCGATTTTAAGAATTTTGGACACATCTATGGAAACACCGCAGCCCTATGGCTGGTTCCATTTGGTGTGGTTTGTTCTTTCAATTTTGGCGATTATCCCCCTGGTGAAGTATGCCAAAAATCCGAAAAAGGTCATTCTGGTTACGGCGGTAGTGGTGACGCTGCTGGAAATTTACAAGCAAATGAACTACAGCTTTTCCTACGAAAACGGCATTTCCTTTGATTATCAGTGGTATGCCTTTCCGTTCCAGTTCTGCTCCACACCGATGTATGTGGGCCTTTTGGCAGGTTTGGTCAAGCCGGGAAAGCTTCGGGATTGCTTGTGGGCATATCTTGCCAGCTATGCGCTGTTTGCAGGACTTAGCGTGATGGTGTATCCGGTTTCGGTGTTTATTCCCACCATCGGCATCAATGTGCAGACCATGTTCTGTCACGGCAGTATGATTACCGTGGGCATCTATCTGCTTTGCACCGGGGCAGTGAAAGCGCAGTGGAAAACCCTGTGGAAAGCAGTGCCGGTGTTTGCTGTGTGTCTTGGGCTGGCGATTGGGATGAATGAGATTGCTCACGTCACGGGGCTGCTGGAAAGGGAGACCTTTAATATGTTCTTCGTCAGCCCTTATTGCGAGCCCAGCTTGCCGGTGTATTCCCTGGTACAGGGGGCGGTGGCCTATCCCTGGTGTCTGATTTTGTATATTTTTGGTTTTACGGTGGCGGCTGGGCTGATGCTGCTGCTGTTTCGGGGTGCGGCAAAGCTGGCGGCAAAAAAGACGGCGCAGCCGGTTTGAGAGGGAGAAAAGATGGATTACGATATTTTATTGAAAAATGCCCGGGTTTGGACCGGTGACGAATTTTTGAACGGCTTGCAGTCCGTGGCAGTGGCCGGGGGCAAAATTGCCGCCATTGGTGACTGTCCCGGAACGGCTGCTTATACGGTGGACGTAAAGGGCAGCATCCTGTCCCCGGGACTCATTGACTCCCACGTACATATCAGGGGTTGTTCCCCGGATTCTTTTTCCATCGGCATAGAAGCGGCTGGGTTTCCCTTTGGTGTGACGGCGGCAGTGGAAGCTTCTGCCAGCAAGTTAGACGGCAGTCGTATTTTGGACAATATGCTGATGAAAACCTACGTATTTGTGGCGGCGCAATTTGAGGGCAAGACCTTTTTGCTGGAGAAGACCGACGAACTGGTGCAGGCCTACGGAGATCGGGCGCTGGGTGTGAAGGTGTTTTTCGACACCTGTATGCCGATGATGACCGAGGGCGATGCTGCGCCTTTGGAGGCGGTTTGCAAGTATGCCCGGGCGCGAGGGCTGAAGGTGCTGGTCCATTGTACCCGGTCGCCTGTTCCCATGGCGCAGATGCTGGACATTTTGTCTCCGGGGGATATTTGCACCCACATTTTCCACACGGCCGGACACAATGCCCTGGAGGATGATTTCGAGTGTTTGATCCAGGCGCAAAAGCGGGGCATTATTTTGGATGACGGTATGGCCGGTGGCGGGCATACGAATTTCGATATGATCCGCAAGGCAGATGAAAAGGGCTTCACCCCCAACACCATCAGCACGGATCTGACTCCCGGTTCTGCATTCCGGAAAGGCGGCTGTTACGGCCTGACCATGTGTATGAACATTCTGCGCAGTATGTATATTGACGAGGAAAAGATTTTTAAGATGGTCACCGGCGATGCCGCCCGCGCCATTGGCAAGGAGCAGGAGATCGGCTTTTTGGAAGTGGGACGGTCTGCGGATCTGTGCGTGTTGAAGTATGGCGCAATGCCCTACAAGATCAAAAGCAGCGGCAATGCCGAGAGCCAGTCGGCGCTGGGCTACGTGAATTTGCTCACCATTTGCCAGGGAACGATCATGTTCCGCAGCTTGCAGAATGAAATATAAGAAAAATGGTAGGCTTTTGCCTACCATTTTTTTATCGGGAAAAGGTCAGTTTGCGAAGCAGCTGACCGAAGATTTGCCAAAAGGTCAGCCGGGGAACGGTGGTTTCGGCAATCAGTGGGATCTGGGCGAGGACTTGCTCGCCGGCTTTGACGGTGAGTGTCCCCAGGCGCTGCCCTTGACTCACCGGGGCGGTAAGCTCCGGAAGCAGTTCTGTTTGGGTGGTGATGCTGGCTTTCTGGGCTTTGTCGATGAGGACGGTATCTGCACCGGAGGGGACAGCGTTCACTTCTTTTTCCGTTCCCAGCTTCACCGGGACGGTCAGGCTATCAGAGAATTCCGGCTGTACCAATGCGTAATTGGCAAAGCCATAATCCAGGAGCTGTTTGCAGGCGGCAAAGCGGTTTTGGGAGGTTTCTGCCCCCATTACCACGGCAACCAGCTCCATTCCATCCCGGGTGGCAGAGGCGGACAGGCAGTAGCCTGCGCCGGAGGTAAAGCCGGTTTTCAGACCTGTGGCGCCAGGGTAGAACCGCACCAGCTTGTTGGTGTTGGAAAGGCCGAACGTGCCGCCCCGGACGGTGTCCATCCAAATGGTGGTGAATTTTTTGATGTCCGGGTGGTTTTTCAGAAGCTGGCGGGACATAATGGCAATGTCGTGGGCAGAGGTCAGGTGGTTCTTGGCATCCGGGTCATCGTCTAAGCCAGTGCAGTTGACGAAGTTGGAGTCCTGCATACCCAGTTCCTTGGCGCGGCTGTTCATTTGCTGGACAAAGGCGCTTTCGCTGCCGGCTAAGTACTCGGCCATAGCGCAGGCGCAGTCGTTGGCGGAACTGACGGCAATGGACTTGACCATATCGGAAACAGACATAGTTTCCCCGGCTTTCAGGTAAATCTGGCTGCCACCCTTGGCGGCGGCATCTTCCGAGGCGGTGACGGTGTCGTCCCAGGAAATTTTGCCGCTGTCGATGGCCTCCATAATTAAAAGCATTGTCATTACCTTGGTGACACTGGCCGGGGGCAGGGCATCGTGGGCATTTTCTTCATAGAGAATTTGCCCGGTGGCAACATCCATTAAAAGGGCGCTTTTGGCCGGAATTTCCAGCTCTGCCGCCTTGACTTGTCCGGGCAGAAATCCGGCAAACAGAAGAAATACCACGAATATCGATACCATTCGTTTCATAAAAAATCCCCCCATAGGTTTTCTATCAAAGCCTATGGGGGTTGTCTTTTGTTTATGTTAAAAGTTTGGAATAAAGTTTTTATTCACGGCAGAAGCTTCCTGGGTCATACCTTGCAGACCGTTCAAAAACATCCAGGAAAGAACCGATTCGTATTCTTCGTCGGTGATGGGTCGGTCGTAGGGGGGCTGCATACCGGGCATTGGTGTGTACTGCCGCATCAGGCTCACGAGAATTTCTCCGGGGGCGAAGTTTTCTCCTAAAAAGTCCAGCACTTTCAGGGAGTTTTCTACCTGTCCGGGCAAAATCAGGTGGCGGACGATGACACCTTTCTTCAGGAGATCTCCATCAAATTCCAATTTTCCGGTTTGCAAAACCATTTCCCGGATAGCATTGGCGGCAATTTCAAAATAGTCCTTTGCCCCGGAAAGACTTTGGGCAAGGGAATTGTCTGCGTATTTCATATCCGGCAAATAGATATCCACCTTGCCTTGCAAGGATCGGAGGGTTTCTACGCGCTCGTAGCCGCCGCAGTTGTAGATTACCGGCACGGGGAGGGGCTGTTCCAAAGCTTCCAAGATGGTGGGTAAGTACTGGGTGGGGGTCACAAGGTCCATGTTTTCCGCACCTTGTGCAATCAAATGTTCCATTTCGGCACGCAGCTGCTTGCCGTCCATAGGTGTGCCTGTGGGGGCGCGGCTGATACGGGCGTTCTGGCAGTAACGGCAGCCTAAGGTGCAGCCGCCAAAGAAAATTGCGCCGCTATACTGCTTGGCAAGCACCGGTTCTTCCCACCGGTGGAGCATGGTTTTGGCTACCATAGCAATGGCCGGGGCTTGGCAGTAGCCGGTTTCTCCGGCGGTGCGGTCAACACCGCACTGTCGGGGGCATAATTGGCAGTTCGTATAATTCATTATAAATCACCAAAAATAGAATAGCACATATTTATTAAGTTGACAATGGACAGTTGAGATTTTGGGAACTGACTGCCACATCAGAGATACTGACTGCCACGTCGCTGCGCTCCTCGCAGTGACGGAGGAAATATTAAGGTCTCGCAGTGACGGAGGAAGATGGGCAAGAAAAAAAGCTGTTCAAAAATTATTTACAAGGATAGTACTTGACTTTTTTAGCACTCTAGTGTATAGTGTGCTTAGCACTCAAAGATAAAGAGTGCTAAGAAGGAGGAAAAACCTATGGAGCTAACTGAGCGAAAGAAAAAAGTGCTGCGCTCTGTGGTGGATCTGTATATCCGCACGGCAGAGCCTGTAGGCTCAAAGGCCATTACCGAATTGCCGGATATGAATTATTCCTCCGCAACCATTCGCAACGAAATGGCGGATCTGCTGGCCATGGGCTATCTGGAACAGCCTCACACCAGCGCCGGACGTATTCCTTCCGCTGCCGGTTATCGGCTGTACGTGGATGAGCTGATGGCAGATTACCGCCTGAGTATGGATGAGACCAAGACCATCAACACCGCCATTGAAGAAAAAATGCAGCAGGTGGATAAGCTGGTGGAGAAAGTCGCCAAGCTGGTTTCCCAGGCAACGGATTTGCCGGCCATTTCTATGGCATCCCGCAGAGCCGGGGCAATGGTCAAGCGCTTTGAGGTCATTCCGGCCGGGGTTGGCAGTGTGATCCTGGTGGTGATGCTCACCGATGAGCAGGTGGTCAACAAGTTGATCAAGCTGCCGGTCAGTGTTACCGAGAGCGATCTGAAGGTGCTGTCGGCTGTGCTGAACGCGACTATGACGGAGCTTCCCCCGGAGGATTTTACCCCGGAACTTTTGGAGCGTGTGATGGCTTCGGCCGGGGATGCAGCAAGCCTTGTGCCGGTGATTATGGAGTTTACCACAGATACCCTGTCCAAGCAGGGCAGCGCCAATGTGGCGGTGGCCGGACAGATGCGGCTTTTGGGTCAGCCGGAATACCGGGATGCGCAAAAAGCCCAGCGTGTGCTGACTACCCTGGATGAAGAAGCGCTGGCAAACCTGCCGGCGGTGATGCAGAATGCCAACGGCACAAAAGTGCTGGTCGGCCCGGAAAACGTCACCCAGGAATTGAAAGACACCTCGGTGGTGATGACCAAGTTTGATATCGGCGACGGTATGCAGGGCATGATCGGTGTGGTGGGTCCTACCAGAATGGATTACGCAAAGGTCACGGCAAGACTTTCCTACTTTGCCGAGAGCCTTTCCAAAATGTTTGCAAAGCCGGAGCAAAAGCAGCTCCCCGGCGGTACCGATGAGGAGGCATAAAATTGGCAAAGAAGAAAAAGGAAGAAGAATTGACCCCGGAGGAAGAAACGGTGGAAACCCCGGTTGAAGAAACTGTGGAAGAAGTCAATCCCTGGGAAGAAAAGTATAACGCAGAGCACGACAGCTACCTGCGCCTGGCGGCAGATTACGATAATTTCCGCAAGAGAAGCCAAAAGGAAAAGGAGCAGTCCTACGGTAACGGCAAGGCCGATGCGGTGGAAAAGCTGCTGCCTGTGTACGACAACTTAGAGCGCGCCCTCAATCAGGAAACCTCTGACGAGGCCTACAAAAAGGGTGTGGAGATGACCATGACGCAGCTTATCAGCATTTTTGAGGGTCTGGGCGTAGAGATTTTCGGCAATGTGGGGGACACCTTTGACCCCAACATCCACAATGCGGTGATGCATACAGAAGATGACACCGAAGCAGAGAACACCATCACCCAGGTGTTCCAAAAAGGCTTTAAGCTGGGTGAAAAAATCGTGCGATTTGCCATGGTGCAAGTGGCGAATTGACGCAAAGCGTCACCCTGAGCAAAGCCGAAGGGTCCGCAAGGAACGGATTCCTCGCGTTGCTCGGAATGACAAGGTTAAAATGCAAATAATTTTTCTTAGGAGGAAATGAATTATGGGTAAGATTATTGGTATTGATTTGGGTACGACCAACTCTTGTGTAGCAGTTTTGGAAGGCGGCGAGCCTGTTGTCATCGCCAACGCTGAGGGCGGCAGAACTACCCCCTCTGTTGTGGCTTTTTCCAAGACCGGCGAGCGTATGGTAGGTCAGGTGGCAAAGCGTCAGGCTGTCACCAACGCTGACCGCACCATCGCTTCCATCAAGCGTCACATGGGCGAGAACTATCACGTGGACATCGACGGCAAGGGTTATACCCCCCAGGAGATCTCCGCAATGGTGCTGCAGAAGCTGAAGGCAGATGCCGAGGCTTATCTGGGTCAGCCGGTTACCGAGGCTGTCATCACCGTTCCTGCATACTTCTCCGACGCACAGCGTCAGGCTACCAAGGATGCCGGCAAGATCGCAGGCTTGGAGGTCAAGCGTATCATCAACGAGCCTACTGCGGCTGCTTTGGCTTACGGTCTGGACAAGGAAAATGAGCAGAAGATCATGGTTTACGACCTGGGTGGCGGTACTTTCGACGTTTCCATTCTGGAGATCGGCGACGGCATCGTGGAAGTTTTGGCCACTGCCGGTGATACCCGTCTGGGCGGTGACGACTTCGACCAGAGAATCATGGACTTCCTGGTGGACGAATTCAAGAAGGCCGAGGGTATCGACCTGAAAAATGACAAGGTTGCTATGCAGCGTCTCCGTGAGGCTGCTGAAAAGGCAAAGATCGAGCTGTCCGGTATGACCAGCACAGCCATCAACCTGCCTTATATCACCGCTGACGCTACCGGCCCGAAGCACCTGGATGTGACTTTAAGCCGCGCGAAGTTTAACGAAATGACTGCTGACCTGGTGGAGCGCACCATGAAGCCTGTCCGTCAGGCTATGAGCGATGCCGGTCTGAAGCCTGCTGACCTGCACAAGGTTCTGCTGGTTGGTGGTTCTACCCGTATTCCTGCTGTTCAGGAAGCGGTTAAGGGCATTACCGGCGCTGAGGGGTTCAAGGGCATTAACCCCGACGAGTGCGTGGCTTTGGGCGCTGCTATTCAGGGCGGTGTGCTGACCGGCGACGTGAAGGACGTGGTTCTGCTGGACGTTACCCCCCTGTCCTTGGGTATTGAGACTATGGGCGGTGTGTTCACCCGTCTGATCGAGCGCAACACCACCATCCCCACCCGTAAGAGCCAGATCTTCTCCACCGCTGCGGACAGCCAGACCTCTGTTGAGGTGCACGTGCTGCAGGGTGAGCGTGAGATGGCCGCTTATAATAAGACTTTGGGTCGCTTCCAGCTGACCGGCATTGCTCCTGCACCTCGTGGTGTTCCCCAGATCGAAGTTACCTTCGACATCGATGCCAACGGCATCGTAAAGGTTTCTGCCAAGGACCTGGGTACCGGCAAGGAGCAGCAGATCTCCATCACCGCTTCCACCAACCTGTCCCAGGAGGACATCGACAAGGCTGTGAAGGAAGCTGAGCAGTATGCTGCAGAGGATAAGGCGCGCAAGGATGAGGTGGACACCCACAACAACGCAGAGCATCTGATTTACCAGACCGAAAAGACTCTGGGTGAGCTGGGTGACAAGATCACCGAGGAAGAAAAGACTTCCATCCAGACCGCTGTTGACAAGCTCAAGGAGCTGAACAAGGGCACCGACATTCAGGCCATCAAGGATGCTTCCGAGGAAGTGCAGAAGGCTTTCTATGCGGTAAGCGAAAAGCTGTATCAGCAGGCTAATCCCCAGGGCGGTCAGCCCAACCAGCCCGGTGACGATGGCGTGGTAGATGCTGACTACGAGACTGTTGACTAATTAAAATTGCTTAGGGGCGGTGCAAGCCGCCCCTATAAAGCCTCCCTTGTGCAAAGGGAGGGGGACCGCGTAAGCGGTGGAGGGATTGTGAACAGATTACAATCCCCCAGTCAGCTGCGCTGACAGCCCCCTTTACACAAGGGGGCCTTTGAAAAGGTGAAATTATGGCAGATAAGCGTGATTATTATGAGGTGCTGGGCGTCAAGAAAGATGCCAGCGCCGAGGAAATTAAAAAAGCATATCGCAAAAGCGCGATGAAATATCACCCGGACAGAAATCCGGGGGATAAAGAGGCGGAGGAGAAGTTTAAGGAGCTGGGCGAGGCCTACGAGGTGCTTTCCGACGACGATAAGCGCAGCAAGTATGACCAGTTCGGCTTTGCTGGTGTTGACCCCAATTTTGGTGGCGGCGGCGCTGGCTTTGACGGCTTCGGTGGCTTCGGTGGTTTTGGCGGCTTTGGAGATATTTTCAGCGAGGTCTTCGGTGGCGGCAGTTCCCGTCGCAGCCAAAATGCCCCCCGTCGTGGTGAGGATATTGGCGTTCGGCTGGAAATTACCTTTGAAGAGGCGGCTTTCGGCGCAGAAAAGGAGATTACTTATTATCGCATTGAAAACTGCGGCAAGTGTAACGGCTCCGGTTCTGATGACGGCGTTGTAGAAACTTGTTCTCAGTGCCGTGGTTCCGGTCAGGTGCGTGTGACCCAGAATATGATGGGTATGGCATTCCAGTCTACCTCTACCTGTCCCACCTGCTCCGGTCGTGGCAAGATCGTGAAGAACCCCTGCAGCCAGTGCCGTGGCAAGGGCAAGGTACGCAAGAGCCGTACCGTGCGCCCCAAAGTGCCGGCTGGCATCAACCACGGACAGAGCTTCCGGTTGTCCGGCGAGGGTTGCGTGGGTACAAACGGCGGCCCCAACGGCGATGTGCTGGTGGAAGTGTATATCCGTCGCCATCCGCTGTTTGAACGGCAAGGTATGGAGGTGCTGTGCGAAGTGCCGATCACCTTTACTCAGGCGGCTTTGGGCGGCAAAATTATGGTGCCGGCCCTGGACGGCAAGGTGGAATTTGAAATTCCGGAAGGCACACAGACCGGCAAGGAATTTATTCTCCCCGGCAAGGGTATTCCCCAGGTGGGCAACCCCAAGCGTCGTGGCAACCATCGGTTTACCGTGGTGGTGGAGACCCCCACGAAGCTGTCCAAGGAGCAGAAAGAACTGCTCAAAAAGCTGGATAAATCCTGGGAGGAAAAATCCAACCCCAAGGGCAAAAAGTTCTTCGATATGCTTAAGGACTTGTTTGATTAAAAAAGGCGGTGCATTTGCACCGTCTTTTTGGTCGTTAGGGGAACTGATTGCCACGGCTGGCTTTTCGCCACCCTCGCAATGACAACGGTAACCGAAAGTCACTGCGAGCGCCTTTGGCGCGTGGCAGTCAGTAAATACTTTTGTTTGACAATGCAGATTACATTTGGTAAGATAAAGAAAAACCTTTGGGGGATTTTTTATGAAAAGAACAGATTATATCTCTTGGGATGAGTATTTTATGGGTGTTGCCAAGCTGGCGGCCCATCGGAGCAAGGACCCCAGTACACAGGTTGGCGCTTGCATTGTTTCTCCGGAAAATATTATTATTTCCACCGGCTACAACGGTATGCCCCACGGCTGTGACGATGACGATTTTCCCTGGGACAGAGAGGGCGCAGAGACCAAGTATCCCTTTGTTGTTCACGCAGAGCTGAACGCGATCCTCAATGCCAACGGCAGAGATCTCCGGGGCAGCCGGGTATATGTTGCCCTGTTTCCCTGCAATGAGTGCGCCAAGGCGATCATTCAAAGTGGTGTAAAAGAAGTGGTGTATTTGTCGGACAAGTATGCCGGCACACCGGGCAACGTGGCTTCCAAGCGGATGCTGGATGCCGCCGGGGTCAAGTACACAAGATTAGTTCCTAACCGGAAGGCAATTACGCTGGATCTGGTTGCAGAGGAAGATCAATAAATACAAAAAAGCCTCCCCTGTGTAAGGGGAGGTGGATTGTGCTATGGCACAAGACGGAGGGGTTGCAACAATCCCCCAGTCAAAAATCAAAGATTTTTGCCAGCCCCCTTTACACAAGGGGGCCATTTTTATCGCTTGTCGCCCAGGAAGAACAGGGCCAGGGTGCCGGGGCCGGAGTGAGAGCCGATGACACCGCCGGTGTAATAGATGTAAGCTTCCTTGACACCGTACTTTTCCTTGAGAAGATTTTCCAGATACCGGGCATCTTCGATACAGTCGCCGTGGCAGATGAAAACAGTATCGTTTTCCCCGGGCAGGCCGGTTTCCCCCAGTTTTTTGGCAAGGGCTTCAATGGAGGCTTTACGTCCACGGGCTTTGGACACGTTGATGAGATGGCCTTCGTCGTCCACGTGAAGCACCGGCTTGATCTGCAGCATGGTGCCAACTAAGGCTGTAGCAGCGCTGATACGGCCGCCCCGTTTTAAGAACATCAGATCGTCTACAGTAAACCAGTGGCTCAGCTTGGGGCGCAGCTGTTCACAATAGTCCGCCAGCTGCTCCAGGGAGTAGCCCTCGTCACGCTTTTTACAAGCGTACCACAGGAAAAGACCCTGACCCAAAGAGGCGCAGAGGGTATCAATCACACGGATTTTTCGCTCCGGATATTTTTCGGAAAGTTCGTCGGCAGCGATGACGGCGGACTGGTAGGTGGTACTCAGGCCGGAGGAGAAGGTCAGAACCAGCGCATCCTTACCGGCTTGCAGTGCCGGTTCAATGACAGAAGCCCAGCCGTCAGGGTTGACAGCGGAGGTGGTGGCCACGTCGCCGTTGCGCATACCGCTGTAAAGTTCCTTCAGGAAGGTTTCGTTCATATCCTTATATTCTTCGCCTTTGTAGAGCATAGAAAGATTGATAACTGTGACACCCAGCTTTTCGTACATTGCCTGTTCCAGGTCACAGCAATTGTCAGTAATAATTTGGTAAGACATAAATAAACTCCTTTGATGCAAATGTCCCTTTTAGTATACAGCAAGATGCGGCTTTTTGGTTGCCTTGATTTGGAGAAATGATGGTTTCGCCGCTATTGGTAGTAGAAACCCCAATTCTACCGGCAGTAGAATTGGGATTTTTGGAACATTTATAGCTTCTTTTTGCAGGTAATTGTGGAAAATAGTAGGATTGCCCAAACAAATAAACTGCCGAACCAGTAGCCGCTGCAAATCATGGGCGAGGACAGCCAAATGAGCAGCACGTACAGAACTTTGCCCAAGCTTTCCGAGCCGGTGACGGACAAAAGATTTGCCAAAAGCATCACAAGGGTCAAAGTAAGGCTTGCAAGGCAGATGAAAAACAGCCGTTTGAGTTCTTTTTCATCCCGGCTGCGCCACCCGAGGATGAGCAACCAAAAGCCGGGGACAAAGAAAATCACGGACAGGCAGGTCATAACCATTTGCCGGGTGGGAGAGGGGTCAACACTATGCCCCAGGGCTGCGCAGAGCAGATAGAGAAATGCCCAGGCTATATATAAAATTCGTTTTTTCATAGAAACCGCCTTTCGGGTCGATGTGGGCATCGACCCCTACAAAGAATATTGTAACCGATGGAAGGTTTTGGCGCAAGGGGAAAATACTGGACAAGGGGATTTTCTTGTGATATAATGGGTAAAACTATGTAGAAAAGGTGTGAATGTTATGAACTGCCCCTTTTGCGGTGATCCGGAAAGCAAGGTCGTGGACTCCCGGCACTCCGATGACGGCGCGTCTATTCGTCGCCGCCGGGAATGTCTGAAGTGTCAGCGCCGGTTTACTACCTATGAAATGGTGGAAAGTATGCCCATTATGGTGGTCAAGCGTGACGGCACCCGTCAGAATTTTGACCGGAACAAGATCTTGCAGAGTATGGTCCGGGCCTTTGACAAGCGCCAAGTGTCCACTGCGGATCTGGATCGAATCGCTACGGAAATCGAGCAGCTGCTGCAGAATTCTCTGGAGCGTGAGGTGACCACCGACCACATCGGCGAGCTGGTGCTGGAACGGATTCGTCCTTTGGATGAGGTTGCCTATATTCGGTTCGCTTCTGTGTATCGCCGTTTCCAGGATGTAAACGGTTTTATTCAGGAGATCAACTCCTTTTTGAAAGAGGGATAAACTATGTCTGATATCCTGTCGTTTTTTCAGGACTTCGACTTTGCAAAGCTGTTGCCGGAGCCGGAAAAATTCATGAACTCTTTGGAGGGCTGGATTCGGTTTTTCGTGCTGTTAGGGCCGCTGGTGCTGCTGGGGCTGGGTCTGTGGTACTATTTTTACCCCCCGAAAGAGGCAAATTACCGGGCGGGTTTTCGTACCTATTTCGGTATGGGCAGCGTGGAGGCCTGGCGGTTTGCACAGCACCTGGCAGGGAAGGCTTACCTGATCTTAGGTGGTATCCTGACGGCGGCTATGCTGGTCATCAGCCTGTTTTTCAGTGGGAAAAGTGCAATGGCGACGGTGATCGTGGCGCTTGTTTGCGTGATCATTGAATTGCTGCTGGTCATCGCCACTTGGGTGCTGATCTATATGCTGGTGTACCGGGCATATGATAAGGATGGAAATAGAAGAAAG
>JAZQWQ010000029.1:0-7080 GCA_045632385.1 Faecousia sp. | reverse complement strand
TATATTTACTTTTACAACCATGAACGAATCCAAAACAGAACGGGAGTGGCGCCGCTGACGCTACGCCACTCCGCTTGAAATTTAATTATCCTGCAAGGGAGTCCCTTTTTTGTGCTGTCCGCACAAACTGGGGCAGTTCAGGCATTGCCTCCCGGTTTTCTACATATCGAATTTTTCACTGATCTTATTGCCAACCTTCCAGGCTGCTTCCTCAACCTTGTCAGCAGCTTCAGTAGCTAACTTTCTGGTGGGATTGCTTTTAGACATCATCAAAATTCCAACAGCGCCAACTGCGGCACCTACACCTATACCAAGAGCAACACTTTTGACAGACATTCTTTTCCCTCCTTTGATCTTGTTCCTGGGGTGTTGTTATTTTTCCCGGCCATAAGAGGATAACACCCGGAAAGTCTTTGACAAAGTTGAAGAAATTGTATGTAGCCGGGAAAGCCCGGCTGTTAATCCATAATACCTAAAGAATCGCGAGTAGTATCTGTGGTATCAGTGCCATCGGTATAGATAGGCATCTGGGTATCTACGCTGGGATCCGGAATGTTCGTTCCCATTGTGGGCATTGTGTCAGGCAGAATGGACATATCCGTACTGGGCATAGTGTTGTTTTTTCTTCCACAGGCACACAAACTGCCAGCAATAGCAAGGGTAAGCATAAAAACACCAATTTTTTTCATAACAATTCTCCTTAAATTTAGAATGCAGAATTATTATGACCCGTTGAAGAAAAAATACCCGTGTAACTTTTGTAAAACTGCGTGAGCGTGAAAAATACATTTTTTTGTAAAAAAATCGTTTTTATCATTGCTATTCTTGGAAAAATCATATATAATAGCTGAGAACTAACTTGAAGAGGAGATATCTTTTTATGAAAAGACTGTCTGTTAAGAAGAATGTAGAGTGTATGGCCTGCTTAGAATGTGTACGGGCTTGTTCCAATGCTTTCTATAAGGAGTTCCACCCCGACCTGTCTGCAATCCAAATCGTAGCGAAGGGTAACGGAGCAAAACCGATGACCTGTATCCAGTGCGGCAAGTGTGCAAAGGCATGCGAAGCAGGTGCTATTACCCAGAATCCCAAGACCGGTGTTTATATGATCAATAAGAAATTGTGTACTTCTTGTGGCAAGTGTGTAGAAGCATGCCCCATGAAGGTCATGGTTCTGCCTGAAGGCGGCCAGACCAGCAAGTGTATCGCTTGTGGTATCTGTGTTAAGGCTTGTCCGATGGAGATTTTGGAAATCGTTGAAAAGTAAGCATACTTATTAAACGGGGTTGCCTTCCGGCTGCCCCGTCTAACTCTATAGAAGAAAGAAGGTTTTTTATGTCGACAGCAGAGAAAAAAAACGGACGTAAAAAGTTTTTGATCATCCTTTTCGTGGTTGTTGCTGTTGTGGCGCTGATTGTGGGTGGCGCATATTATTGGTTAGACTCCCTGGTGCAAATGACCGGAGATATTGATGCAACGGATGAAACCTATTCAACGGAGGATATGGAAACGCTGTTTGGGGAAGAAGAACCGGAAGTTGATCCAACAACCCAGCAGGCAGATAATATTACTTCCGGTCAGGACGTTATCAATATTTTGCTTGTTGGACAAGATAAACGCGAAGGTCAGAAACGTCAGCGCTCTGATGCGATGATACTTTGTACGATTAACCTGAAAACGAAAACGCTGACTTTTACCTCGCTGATGCGTGATTTGTGGGTCTACATTCCGGATCACTATAATCAGCGTCTTAACGTACCATATAAACTTGGCGGTTTCTCACTTTTAAACAAGACATTAGATTATAATTTTGGCGTGACTGCTGATTATAATGTCGAGGTAGACTTTTCCGGCTTCTGTGAGGTTATTGACCAGATTGGTGGTATCGATATTGAGTTGACATCTTCGGAAGCGAAATACCTAAATAAAATTGGAGATTCTGCCTTTAAGAGTGGTGCGAAATGGAAATTGCAAAAGGGAATGAACCATTTAGATGGCGCGCAGGCATTGGCGTATGCACGTATTCGAAAAATTGACTCAGACTTCGCTAGAACCAATCGCCAGAGAACGGTATTGAACTGCTTGCTGGAAAAAGCACGGGATCTGGATGCTGTATCTATTTACAATGTTGCAAAAGCAGTTCTGCCGATGGTCAATACGGACTTAAAAACAACGCAAATTTTAGGAATTATCATGGATGTAGCGCCGATACTTGGAGAATTGAAGGTTGTTTCTCAGCGCATTCCGACAGACAAGCAATACTATCTGACAAGCAAAAATGGTGCTTCTGTTATTGCGATGAAAAAGTCCCAATTGGAAGCGAATAGAGAACTGTTGAAGAAAACAATGCTTGGGGAATAATATATAAAAGACCTGCCTTAATGGCAGGTCTTTTTTTGAAAAAAGATAGAATTTTTCTTGTGTTTCAATTGCATATTTTCAATGGATATGCTATACTGTAAATTATGATACACCCGGAGGTGTTTATGATGGAAAAAACTGATTTTCAGCAGGAAATTGCTGCTTTATTCCCTAATATTGTTATAAGCTTGTCTGAATCAATGGCGAAGCACACGTCGTTTCGTATCGGAGGAAATGCAGAAGTTATGGCATTTCCGCAAAATGCCGAAGAGATTAGAAAATTGCGTGATTTCGCTATGCAAAAAGGTGCACCTTGTTATATTTTGGGTGCTGGTACAAATGTACTTGCTCCGGATGCGGAACTTTCCGGACTGGTGATTTGTCTGAAGGACTCTTTGGACGGCATTCAGGTGTTGGAAGGGAACAGGCTCTGTGTTTATGCCGGTGTGACAATGACCCGTGCAGCCGTGTTTGCGGCCAGTCATAATTTGGGTGGCATGGAATTTGCCCATGGTATTCCCGGAACAGTAGGCGGCGGTGTCTATATGAATGCCGGTGCTTATGGCGGTGAGATCTCCCAGGTGTGCGAAAGTGTAGATGTTTTAACAAAAGACGGAGAACTTGTGACATATTCCAATACAGAAATGGGATTTTCTTATCGTCACAGCCGTTTGGAAGAAGATGGCGGAATTGTAATCAGTGCGGTATTTGCTTTGGTGGAGAAACCCGAGCAGGAGATCCGTGAACAGATGCAGGATCTGATGAAACGCAGAAGCGCATCTCAGCCTTTGGATCTACCTTCAGCTGGCTCGGCATTTAAACGTCCTGTGGGTGGTTATGCTGCAGCTTTGATCGATCAATCCGGGCTAAAAGGTTACCGTGTTGGTAATGCAGCAATATCTGAAAAACACGCTGGGTTTGCTGTGAATTTAGGCGGTGCAACCGCTACAGATGTCAGAAACCTGCTGGAAGAGGTTTCTGATATAGTTTTTGAAAAATCCGGTATTCGTTTAGAACCGGAAGTAAGAATTTGGTAAAAAGAGAGGAGGGAAGCGAAATGGCCGTTTCCTTTTCCGGGAACGCAAAGGCAGAACTTTGCCGCAGCTTCCCTTCAAAACACTGCTGTGCATTAGCAGAGTGTTTCGGTGTTTTGTTGTTTTGTAACAGTTTTACTTATGACGGCATCCGGATTATTACAGAAAGTAAAGAATTTGGACAACTGTTGCCAAAACTTTTCAAAAGAGCATTTTCTCTGTCTTTTGATCAGGTTCCGGAAACGCAGACCGGTGGTAAGATGACCTTTCAGATTACTTCTCCGGAAAAGCTGTCTGCGATTATGAAAGCGTATGGTTTTGATCCCAGCGATACGTTGTCGCTGCATATCAATCTGCCGGTTGTGGAAGAGGAGTGCTGCAAAACAGCGTTCTTGCGTGGTGCTTTTTTGGCTGGCGGTTCTGTGACAGACCCGGCGAAGTCCTATCATCTGGAATTTGCCACAAACCACCGTAGCGTGGCCAGGGAAGCATATACCTTTATCCACGAAGTTTTAGGCTTTTACCCGAAAAATGCCCAGCGTGGTGGTGGTCAGGTGCTTTACTTAAAGAACAGCGAATTGATTTCTGACTGCCTGACCTTCTTAGGTGCTCCTGTTTCTGCTATGGGCATTATGGAAGCCAGATTGGAGAAGGAACTAAACAATAAAGTCAATCGCCGCTGTAATTGCGATGAAGCGAATACTTCAAAAGTGGTGGAAGCGGCGCAGGAGCAGTTGTCTGCTATTCGCATTTTGCGGCAAAAAGGCTTGGTAGATCAATTACCGACGAAGCTAATGCAAGCGCTGGTTGCCCGGGAAGAGAATCCGGAGGCATCTTTGACGGAATTGGCTTCCATTATGGAGCCGCCGATCAGTAAACCTGCTATGAACCACCGATTGAAGAAGTTGGTACAAATGTCGAAGGAGTAAAAGCTATGGGCTTTACACATCTGCATGTTCACTCTGAATACAGCCTGTTGGACGGTGCCTGCCGGATTTCCGGCATGATGGACCGTGTCAAGGAATTGGGACAAACTGCGATCGCCTTAACGGACCATGGTGTTATGTATGGTTGTATTGATTTTTATAAAGCGGCCAAGGCTGCAGGTATCAAGCCAATCATAGGCTGTGAAGTTTATGTGGCTCGCCGTAGCATGGAAGACAGAATTAAAGATATTGATGACAAGCCCTATCATCTGGTTTTGCTGTGCGAAAATGAGATCGGCTATCAGAATTTGTGCCTTTTGGTATCTGATGCTTTTGAGCGTGGTTATTATTTTAAACCGCGGGTAGACTTGGACCTATTGGAAGCACATCACGAAGGACTTATTGCCCTTAGCGCCTGTTTGGCTGGTGCAATCCCAAGATATTTGTTGCAAGAGGATTATGAAGGCGCAAAGAATTATGCGCTGGAATTGTCCCGGATCTTTGGTGAGGGAAATTTCTTCCTGGAACTGCAGGATCACGGCCTGGAAGAGCAGCGTCCGGTAAACCAGGGTGTTATGCGCCTGGCAAGAGAGTTGAACTTGCCCCTTGTTGTAACCAATGATGCCCACTATTTGGGCAAAGAAGATGCACAAATGCAGGATGTTCTGCTTTGTATTCAGACTGGTAAGACTGTGGATGACCCCAATCGTATGAAGTTTGGTGCGGAAGAGTTTTACCTGAAGAGCGAAGCGGAGATGCGTGAACTTTTCCCGAATTGCGATGAGGCTTTTGAAAACACATGTAAGATCGCAGAACGCTGCAACCTGGAATTTGTGTTTAACGAATATCATTTGCCGTCGTTCCCCGTACCCGAGGGGTATACAAACGATGAATACTTCCGCAAGCTTTGTATGGATGGCTTCCGGGAACGTTATCAAAATCCCCCTGCGGAATACCTGGAACGCTTGGAATATGAGATCAGCGTAATCAGCCGTATGGGCTATGTGAACTATTATCTCATTGTTTGGGACTTTATTCGCCATGCCAAGGAAAACGGCATTCCCGTTGGCCCTGGACGTGGTTCCGGTGCGGCTTCTATTGTGGCATATTGTATGCACATAACGGAAGTTGACCCTATGAAATATGCCTTGATTTTCGAACGTTTCTTAAATCCGGAACGTGTCAGTATGCCTGACTTTGATACGGATTTCTGCCAGGAACGTCGTGGTGAAGTGATTGAGTATGTTACGAAAAAATACGGAGCGGATCACGTAGCACAGATTGCTACTTTTGGTACTATGGCTGCCAGAGGCGCTATTCGTGACGTTGGCCGTGCACTGAATTTCTCTTATGCAGAAACGGATGTTGTTGCCAAACAAGTGCCGGCACGTATTCCGGATAAAAAAGTCGTCACTCTGGACGATGCAATGGTAGCAAATCCCAAACTCAAGGAAATGTATGACACAGATTCCCGTGTCCGTACTTTGATCGATACTGCAAAAGCAATCGAGGGTATGCCTCGTAATACATCTACCCATGCAGCGGGCGTTGTGATCACAGCCGATCAGGTAAAATCCTATGTGCCGCTGTCCAAAAACGATGATACTATCGTCACCCAGTACACAATGACGACTATCGAAGAGTTGGGCTTGCTGAAGATGGACTTTTTGGGGCTTCGTAACCTGACGGTTATCGAAGATGCTCAGAAGCAGATCCGGAAGCATACACCGGAGTTTGATATTGCGAAAGTTCCGGACGATGACCCGGAAACCTTTGCAATGCTCTCTGAGGGTAAGACCCAGGGTGTGTTCCAGTTGGAATCTGCCGGTATTACCGGTGTCTGTATGAAGATGATGCCCACGTCTATTGAAGATATGACGGCTATTGTGGCGCTTTACAGACCCGGCCCAATGGACTCTATTCCCACGTTCATTGCAAACAAACTGGACAATTCCAAAATTACATATAAGACACCTTTGTTAGAGCCTATTCTCTGTGTTACATACGGCTGCATAGTCTACCAGGAGCAGGTTATTGAGATCTTCCGTAGTCTGGGTGGCTACACCATGGGACAGGCTGACAATATCCGTCGAGCCATCTCCAAAAAGAAGATGAAAGTCATTGAGCAGGAGCGTAATGTCTTTGTCTATGGTGACCAGGAGCAGGGGATTTCCGGTGCGATGGCAAAGGGTGTATCGGAAGCAGCTGCACAGTCGATTTACGATGAGATCGTTGCCTTTGCAAACTATGCCTTCAACAAGGCGCACGCAGTTTGTTATGCTGTTGTTTCTTATCAGACAGCATATCTGAAGTGCCATTATCCTAAGGAATATATGGCAGCGCTCATGACTTCTGTCCTTGATTCTGCTGTAAAGGTTTCCGGTTATATTGCCGAGTGTAAAGATATGGGTATCCCAGTGCTTCCGCCGGATATTAACCGTTCTGATGATCCGTTTATCGTGGAGGGAGATTCCATTCGCTTTGGCTTGGGCGCTGTAAAGAATGTGGGTCACGGACTGATCCGCAGCGTGGTTTCCAAGCGAGATGCAGGCGGCGATTTTGCTGGGCTGGAGGACTTTATCACCCGGATGGGCGAAAATGAGCTGAATAAACGTGCTGTGGAGAACTTTATTAAGTGCGGCGCTATGGATTGCTTCGGCTACCACAGAAGTGAACTGTTGGCAGTATATGAGAGCATGATGGATAGCATTGCAGCTTCCCGGAAGAAAAATCTGGAGGGTCAGATTGGTATGTTCTCC
>JAZQWQ010000028.1:0-3034 GCA_045632385.1 Faecousia sp. | reverse complement strand
TTTCTCCTAAGCGATAGGTCGGAGGTTAGAGTCCTCTCTGGGGTGCCAAAAAGCGCTGGGAAGCATTGGCTTCCCGGCGCTTTTTCTATTTTTAATCTACCGTTCAACTACAGAAATTTTGAATTTTTTAAAAAATATGCTATCATAATTGTAACGTTTTGCGCATTTTACAATCTAATAGGTGAAAGGACGGTGAAATTGTGACAGATTTTGAAAAGCTTTTCCAAGAAAACCGAGAATTCATTTTCAAAAATTTAATAAAAATGACCCGGGATCTTTCCTTATCAGAGGAACTGACCCAAGAAACTTTTTTCCGC
This sequence comes from Faecousia sp., assembly GCA_045632385.1. GTDB lineage: Bacteria > Bacillota > Clostridia > Oscillospirales > Oscillospiraceae > Faecousia. The sequence continues at coordinate 2,717 of JAZQWQ010000028.1, read as the reverse complement.
GCATATATGAACTATGCAGCGCTTCGAAACAAAGAAAATGCTTCTGCCTGGCTCTGTCAAATTGCCAAAAACACCTATTTTGCCTGGTATAACGAACAAAAGAAAAAAGCTTCTCTGGAAGATCTTGATGCAGCAAGCGGCGATCAAAATATGGAAGAAGTATTTGTTCAAAAAGAGCTTTCACAAAAGGCGCTGCTTTGTTTACACGAACTGGAAGAACCTTATAAAGAGGTATTTATGCTTTCCGTCTTTGGCAGTTTTTCCTTAAAAGATATTAGTGCGATTTTCGAAAAAAGCGAAAGTTGGGCGCGTGTTACATTTTACCGTGCCAAGCAAAAACTATTGGATAAAATGAGGTAATTTTATGAATTGTGATGTTGTAAAAGATCTGATTCCGCTGTACATTGACGGATGTTGTAGTGAAGAAAGTAAAATTATTGTAGAAGACCATATTAAAAGCTGCAATGCATGTAAGAAATTACTGGAAGATATGATGTCCCCTGCCGATATCGTCACAGTTTTGCAAGCGCCAAAACATTTCCAAAAGATCAATGATTGGAAGGCTTCTGTATTGCAGTCGATTTTATTATTCCTTTCCTTTGCGTTGATCACCATCGGTGTCACCCTGGAAGCCAAAACGCCAGCCGGTATCGGCAACGGTTTTTGGGCCATAAATCTTATCGTGCCGGCAACAGGATTCCTGCTTTCCTTGACAAACTGGTATTTTATCAGAGTTTATACAACCAAAGTGTGTTTTTCCACCTGTTCTCTGATCGCTACACTCATCCTTACCGTATGCGCTTATGTATGGTCGGTAGCTCATTACGAATTGCATTTTGCAGACCTGGTTAACGGAATTTACGGCATACTGCTGACAATTGTATTTTGCACACTGTCCAAAGGTCTTTCAAACCAGTACGCAAAGCTGTTGGGGAAACAGTGAGGCGCGCATATGAAGAAACTTAGATCCGTTTTGATATGCTTACTATTTGCGCTGACGATCCTCTACCCTATCGGTGTCATTATTTCATCCGCCCTGGGATATCATTTTGAGCTTATCAGCATTTTGGCTTTTTCAATTGCGGAAGCCTTTCTGGCTGTTGGGATCGTTGTCCTGGACCTTATTTGCAAATGCGCACCCACGAACAAACTCCTGCAGGTTCTTCTGGCGCTTACCGTCCCACTGTCCTTAATTAACGCTGTATTTTATATTTTCAACTGTCCGCAAATTGGGGTGATCGTAAGCGCCTTAATTCCCGCCGGCTGCACTTGCTTCCTGGTGGTGAAATACGGAAAACCTTTGGCTATTAAAATTGCAACCCTGGTGTTGTTTGTGCAATTGCTATTACTGGTCCTCTTTTTCAGTTTTATGATCTTCATTTTCGGCAATATCGGTCAAAATACAGTTGTCCAAACTGTCGAGTCTCCAAGCGGAAAATATTATGCGCAAGTAATTGACAGCGACCAAGGCGCGCTAGGCGGAGATACCTTGGTCAATGTGTATGAGAAAAAATGCATCGATGTGTTCCTTTTCAAAATTGAAAAGAAACCCCAAAACGTTTACTTAGGCAATTGGGGCGAATTTAATACTATAAAGATACATTGGAAAAATGATAACTGCTTGATAATTAACGGAAAAGAATACGAAATTGTATGGTAGCACAGACTATGCGGTATTGAATCCTGTGTTTTGCTATGGTATACTAAGCGCACAAAAACACTTTGGAGGGTGCTTCCTATGGATCAAATCTATCTACAAACAACTGCAGCAATTGAAGAATTGGTTGACAAAGCAAACATAAAATCCGGTGACATTGTTGTAGTCGGTTGCTCCACCAGCGAAGTGCTCGGTGCAAAAATCGGAACAAACTCCAATCCGGACACTGCCGGGCAGATTTTTGCGGCGCTGCAAAATTGTGCGAAATCCCGGGGCTTTTATCTGGCAATCCAGTGCTGTGAGCATTTAAACCGAGCAATTATTACAGAGCGCGCTGCCGTACCCGGCGCAGAGATTGTCAACGTCGTGCCTCAGCCCAAAGCCGGCGGTTCTTTGGCCACTGCAGCTTATGCAGGCTTTTCTAACCCCGTTGCCGTGGAGTCCATTCAGGCGGATGCCGGTATGGACATTGGCTTTACTTTGATTGGCATGCACCTGAAAAAAGTTGCCGTGCCGGTGCGGCTGGAAAACAATCGCGTTGGCGAGGCTATGATCGTTGCTGCTCGTACCCGTCCTAAATTTATTGGAGGTATCCGAGCAACTTACGATGAAACTATGCTATAAAAATCGCCGGTTCCAAAAAGGCGGTGCTTCATATGACAGTATTCGCTACAAAAGCATTCTATACTGCGTAAAAACGCTATGGTAGGCATCAGCCTTACCATAGCGTTTTTTCTTGTCTGGAAGTAAAAATCTTTCCTTTTGAAGTGATTTGCAGTTTTGCTCCTTGGATTTTCCTCTGTAACAAGGAATAGCTACGAAGAAATACTTTGTGTATTTCAAGCGGTTATTCTGAAGTTATAGGGGAAAAGACTGGGGCAAAACCGAATAATGTCTTACGAAACCCCGCCTAAAAACAGGCGATCATTTTTAGTTTTCTTCCGGGAAAGAATACTTTGCCTTGTATTTCGCAAATTGCTCCGAAAACGCAGCAGACTCATACAATTCGCCAGCCTTCAAAGCATTCAGGTATTCGTGTGCCTCCAACTTGCCTTCTGTC
>JAZQWQ010000027.1:0-15668 GCA_045632385.1 Faecousia sp. | reverse complement strand
GCATCTTTGTTTGCCAACGATATGGGTGGTGCGACCCTGGCGCAGACGATCTGCAAGTCAAAGCCAATGGGTGATTTTAATGCCTTTGTGGTTTCTTCAATGATGGGTTGCGTGATTTCTTTTACCATTCCGTTTTCTTTGGGTGTGGTAAAGAAAGTTCAGCACAAAGAATTGTTTTTCGGCATCCTTTGCGGCATTGTGACAGTTCCTATAGGATGTTTTGTCGCAGGACTTCTTTGCAAACTGCCGGTAGTTGCGTTGCTGGCAAACTTGTTGCCCCTGATTATTTTGTCGGCTATCGTGGGTGCGGCATTGCTGCTTGTCCCGCAAATTTGTATCAAATGTTTTGGCGTTTTCGGTTATTTTATGAAAACACTGGCAATTATCGGTCTTGTGTGTGCAATATTTACTTTCCTTACAAAAATGGAAATTAGCCCGCATTTTGATACCTTTGAAAATGCTGTCTTTGTTTGTGCCAATGCCTGCGTAACGCTGTCCGGTGCATTGCCGTTTATGTTCTTGGTATCGAAGGTGCTGAATAAGCCGCTTTCCAAAGTCGGTGAAAAGCTGGGTGTCAATGGAGTATCGACCCTGGCCATTCTTGGCTGTATGGTGACCAATGCCACCACCTTTGGTGTTATGGATAAAATGGATAAAAAAGGCGCAGTGGTGAATTCTGCTTTTGCTGTATCCGGCGCATTCGTGTTTGGCAGTCATCTGGCTTATACTATGGCTTTTGACAGTAGTTTCGTTTTGCCAATGATTGTGGGAAAACTCATTTCTGGTATTTCTGCCATTGTCCTTGCACTCCTGATTTATAAAGAAACAGCACCGTCTGCGTGACGGTGCTGTTTTGTTTGTTAAATGGCTTTGTCTACCTTGAGGTTGGGGAAGTATTTGCAGAATTCTTCGATTTCCTTCCGGTAATCGCCTTCCATTTCTACAAAGTGGTGGATATAAGGTCCGTCGATCAAGCGGTCCTCTACTGCCTGCAGGTCGTCAAATTCGCCCCAAATGTATGTACCGTGGGTCTGAGGACCGGGGGTCGTCTTGCATACCAGGGGCAAGATCATATAATCGCCGCTTTCCTGATCCAACCGTGCGACGGTGTAAGTACCGTCCTTGGCCCGGAACCAGGAACGCTGATTGACAAGCCGCGCGGTGCTGTCAATGCCGCTTTCTGCTTTCTGGGACAGGGGGAAAGGTCCGCAGTGCCACAAAAGCTCTGCGTTTTTGTTCTCCGGGTGTCGCACGGTGAATTCGCCGAACAGGGGCTTACCCTCACCCAAAGTAGCAGATTTCAGCAGAACCATCGTCATGGCGCAGTGCATATCACTCTCGCAGGAGATCATATAGCCCATATCGTTGAGGATGCCATAGACGGTGCAGGGCGCAAGACCGTCGAACATAACAGGTGTGGCGGTCCAACACTCTGCCACGATCACATCCAGGCGGAATTCTTCGAACAGCCGCTTATACATCACCACCATGGTAGCCATACCCCGGACATACTTAGGGGTCAGGTCATCCATCTGGTAATTCTTGCGGATATATGCTTCAATTTCGTCAATTTCGGCCGCACATTCTTCTGCGGCAACCTCCATCCGGTTTTCAATGATCGCAAAGTTCAGCGCCACAATCCGGGTACCGAATTTTTCCATCAGCTCGCCTTCATTCCAGATCACAGAGAAGAAGGGCGTGGGCCGGGAACCAACCTGACCAATTCGCAGACCGGTAAAATTCTTCACCATACAGGCCACCCGGACAAAGCGGTCAAAGCCTTCGGCAAATTCCGGGCTTTCCACCCGGCAACAGGGCAGGTGGGAGAAGGGAATGTGATACCGCTGCATCTGCCGGGATATGCCGAACAGACCGCATTGGGAATCGGTGGGGCGCATACCGTCCACATAGTACTCGTCATCCAAAGGCGCCCACAGCAACACCGGCTTGCCCAAAGCTTTGGCAATGTCCGCAGCAGCCTCTTCATTGCCGAAGTTGCAGTTGATAATCATTACCGCATCTACCTTTTCCTTCTGGAAACGCTCTATAACCTGGGCAGCAGATTCATCATCAAAAACCAGATCTTCAATGCCAATACCTTTATTGTCCACAAAAGTGACCTTGTTGCTGGTAAAATGCTCCTCAATGTACTGGGTAAAGCGCTTACCTCTTTGCTCAGCAGAGTACCAGGTCAAAAACGTGCCACGGGGACGATCGGTGGTGTTTCGCCGCATAGCGACCAGACCGATTTTTACGGAATAATCCAGCATGAGAAATCCTCCATATTTATATAATTCAGCATCATCATACCACAAATAACCAGCGTAGAAAATGAAAAGAACGATGCTGTTTTTGTAAATTTCGTTACAAGCTTTTTCTTCGGTGGGCAGGACTCATTCCAAAGTGCCGTTTATACAGCTTGGAGAAATTGGACACATCTTCATAGCCTACCATATGGGCGCATTCTTTCACACTGTAGCCTTGGCGCAAATAGTTGGTGGCTTCCTCCATACGAACATTCAGCAGATATTGCTGCATAGAAATACCAAGCTTTTCCTTGAACAGCCGACTCAAATAGCGGCGGTCCAGATTTAACTGCCGGGCAATATGCTCTACCCGGATGGGGTGCATATAGGAGGCACGAATGTAGTTTTCCACCTGACGGACGTGCGGGTTGACCCGGGACGGGTCAGAAAACAAAAGGGCATATAGCCGAAACAGCTCTCCTGCCATCCGGTATTCTGCCACCGATGGGTCATCCGTCACCCGCAGAATTCTACGCATCACTTCTTCCGGAAGGGAAAATACTGGAGGAAGCTCTGCAAAGCGTGCGCACAGAGCACCGTCAAAGCCAATCCAGCCATAATACCAGGGGTCTTCGGTGTCCGCCTGATAATAAGCAAGCTCGCCAGGAATGATCAGGAAGGCTTGTCCTTGGATGACTGGATAGGCGTTGCCATTTCGATACAGTGTGCCTTTTCCCCGGAACACATAATGGATCAGCACGTGCTTGCGGATGGCCGGCTGCGTTCCGTAGCCGGGATCACAATCGTGGGTGCCGGCCAGAAGTGGATTTAAGTCCTGCAAATGCCGGTTTGTCAGAAACATATAATTTCCTTGCATTGTCTTCACCTCAGGTTACATTATACCATGTTTAGGTTACTTTGCACAATTGTATCATATTATTGCATTTTTGTAAAATAGGAATAGTAAAAAACAAATTTTCCGTGGGGTGAAATTTATGCGCGCAAAAATAATATCCTCTCTGGAGAAGTGCTTTCCGGATGAAACAGTGGACAGGAAACCATGTTTGGAGTATTTGAGTATCTTGAAAAATGAACGCTGCTCTTTTCAGGTTTGTTTTGAAAGCGATGCAGAAGCTTTTACCCGGGAACGAGTCCGTTTTCAAGTTGTATCCGAATTAAAAGCGCATATCTCGGTTTACCGGGTGCGCAACATTCCGTCAGCCTTTCCTTGCTATCCGGATAACCACGATGAAAATTACCTGCGAACCCAGCCGGGACTTTACCCGGATTTGCTGGAGCCAATGGGTTTGTCAGAACGCCTGCCGGTGCGGAATATGCTGCAAGCACTTTGGATTGAAATAGACCCCCAAGGGAAAGTCCCGGCGGGAACATATCCCATCGTTGGCACATTCGTAAACGATAACGATGAAACCGTGGCGCAGGTCAAGCTGGAACTGGAGATCATAGGTGCACAGCTGCCGGAGCAGAAGCTTATTTATACCCAGTGGTTTTATCCGGACTGCCTGATGCAGTACTACGGCACGAAAATGTACTCTCAGAAACACTGGCGCATTCTGGAGCGCTTTATGAGAAATGCCCGGAAATACGGCCAGAATATGATTTTGACACCGCTGCTGTCCCCGGAGCTGGATACCTGCATAGGCGGCTACCGTCCGGCGACCCAGTTGGTTGATATTGCGGTAGAAAAAGGGAAATATCGCTTTGGTTTTGATAAGTTGGGGGAATGGGTGGATTTGTGTGACTGTGTAGGCATTCGCTATTTTGAAATCAACCACTTTTTCAGCCAGTGGGGCGCAGCGGCCTGTCCCCAGGTCATTGCCACAGTAGACGGCAAAAAGAAGCGTATCTTCGGATGGGATACCCCCTCGAATTCTGAAGCCTACAAAGAATTTTTGGGCGCGCTGATCCCGGCCTTTTTGGCTTTTATGAAAAGCAAAAACGGCGCAGACAAACGCTGCTGGTTTCATATCTCTGACGAACCAAAGCTGCAAAATATGGAAAACTATGAGCAGGCAAGCCGCACATTAGCGCCCCTTTTGAAAGGGTATCCGGTTATGGATGCGCTGTCCAATTATGAATTCTATGCCCAAAAAGCAATGGATTGCCCGGTTCCCAGTGTGGATAACATTCAGCCCTTTTTGGATCACAAGACGGAGAATTTGTGGACGTATTACTGCTGCGCTCAGGCAAAAGACGTTTCCAACCGCTTTTTTGCTATGCCCTCTGCTAGAAACCGAATTATCGGCACGCAGCTTTATAAGTTCGGAATTGCCGGTTTTCTGCATTGGGGCTATAACTTCTATAATTCCCAGTTTTCCTATGGCAGGGTAGACCCCTTCCTTTGTTCCGACGCGGATGCCTATTTCCCCTCCGGAGATGCCTATTCTGTGTATCCCGGCAAGGACGGAACACCCTGGCCCTCTATGCGGCAAGTGGTATTTTATGAAGCATTGCAGGATCTGCGGGCATTGCAATTATGCGAAACCCTTTACGGAAAAGAATATACAATACAGCTTTTGGAGGAAGGGATCGAACCCATTACCTTCACAAGCTACCCCAAAGATGCCCAATATCTTTTGGACCTGCGCCGCCGGGTCAATGCGGCGATCAAGGAGAAAGGACTGAAAATATATGGAAAAATACAATGATATAACAATCGTATCGGAAAACAGGGAAAAGCAGAGAGCTTATTATATTCCCCATAATACCCTTGAGAGCGCAAAGACCAAGGAAAAGCACCAATCAGGCGCATACAAAAGCCTGAACGGCACTTGGGATTTTCGGTATCTGGAAAGTCCTTTGGACATTCCGGAGGACGTCAGTACGATGACGTTTTCTGAAGCGATTCCGGTTCCTTCCTGTTGGGAGTGCTACGGCTACGGCCAAATCCAGTACACAAATAGCAACTATCCGTTCCCTTACGACCCTCCCTATACCGGGGCGCTGAATCCGGTAGGTGTTTATCACCGGGAATTTCAAGCTACGACTTCCGGCAAAACCTACTTGGTTTTTGAGGGTGTCAGCAGTTATTTGGAACTGTATATTAACGATCGCTATGTGGGTATGAGCCGCTGCTCACACTGTCAGGCGGAATTTGATATCACAGCGTTCCTGCAGACAGGGAAGAATACCGTCACAGTGGCGGTGTATACCAACAATGCAGAAAGCTACCTGGAAGATCAGGATCAATTCCGCTATCACGGCATTTTCCGGGATGTGTACCTGTTATCCCGACCGGAAAACCATATTTGGGATATTTACTTAAAGCCACTGCTTTCCGGTCAGGTAGAATTGGAAGTCACTTTCACAGGGGAAACGCTGCCCTATGAATTCTTTTTCCTGCTGCCTGACGGAAGTCGGGTGGATCATATTGAGAGTCCCCAGCTTTGGTCAGCGGAAAAGCCTAATCTTTACGATGCGGTGATCGTCTGCAACGGCGAGTATATCCTGCGCCCCATTGGCTTCCGGACAGTGGCCACCAGCAATGGGGGAGAACTGCTGATCAACGGTGTGCCTGTAAAGCTGAAAGGCGTCAACCGCCACGATTCTCACCCCAAATACGGTTGGACGGTTACCGAGGCGGATATGCGCCGGGATCTTGTGCTTATGAAACAGCACAATATCAACTGCGTTCGCACCTCCCACTATCCCAACCATCCGGAATTTTATGAATTGTGCGACTACTACGGAATGTACGTGGTGGATGAGTGCGATATCGAGACCCATGGTGTCAATGCAGCCCTTGGCAATTCTCCGGCTTCTGCACCGGAGATCGTGGGAAATGAAAAATGGCTGCCAGCAATGCTGGACCGGATGGCGCGTATGGTCGAACGGGATAAGAATTCCCCCAGTATCATTATGTGGTCTATGGGTAACGAAGCCCAATTTGGCGAAAACTTTGTGAAAATGGCCCAGTGGACAAAGGAACGGGATACAAGCCATTTGGTGCATTATGAGCAGACGGTGTTCCCTAAGCAATTCCAATATGGTAAGGATCAGCCAGCCATTCATCCTTGTGTGGATGTGGTCAGCCGTATGTATACCCCCATTGACTGCGTAGAACTCCACGGCAGCCTGACCGATGACCCCCGTCCCTATTTCCTGTGTGAATATGCCCACGCAATGGGTCTTGGCCCCGGCGAATTGAAGGAATACTGGGATATGATTTACAAGTATCCCCGACTCATTGGCGGCTGCGTTTGGGAGTGGTGCGACCACGCTGTGCAGAAGGAGGAAGGATACCTCTACGGCGGCGACAGCGGAGAATTCCCCCACGATGGCAACTTCTGCTGCGATGGTTTGGTATTCCCGGACAGAACACCATCCACAGGTCTTCTGGCATACAAAAAAGTCCTGGAGCCTTTGTCAGTGCGGTGTTTAGATGCCCAAAAGGGACTGTTCGAGGTGGAAAATAGATGCGACTTCTCGAATCTGGGCGAATACACCATTTCCTGTCAGCTCCGTGTGGATGACACAGTGACAAAGCTGGGGAATTTGGATATTTCCCTTGCGCCTCACGAAAAGAAGACAGTATCCATTGCTTATACGCTGCCCCAAAGCTGCCGGTTTGGCGCTTTTGTGGAACTCTATATGGACACCAAAGAGGAAACCTCCTGGTGCAAGGCAGGTCATAATCTTGCCTGGGCGCAGTTTGCGCTGCCGGTGGCGGTGGTTCAGCCAGAGCAAAATCACACAGCTCCCAGTGCGGTTTCCGAAACCAAGCGTTATATTACTGTGACCACGGACCGGTATACCTTCACCCTGGATAAGGCAAGGGGGATGATTGTTTCCATCCGGGACGAAAAGGGCGAGTGCCTGACTCGTCCTGCAGACCTGACCTTGTTCCGCGCCCAGATTGATAACGATAAGCTGGAAAAGGAAACCTGGAAAAAGGAGCATATGCGGGCAGCGGGCTTTCAGGTGAGAAATGTCAGTGCTTGCAGCGAAAATGCTGCCTATATTGTTCGCTTTGAAGGCGCAGTGGGCGCCCCCAGCCGCGCAGTAATCTATTTTACCACCATTGATTATATTTTCACGAACCATGGTGTGAAGATTTCCGTTCATGCAGAGAAAAACAAAAAGCTGCAGGAAATTCTGGAAGCCCACAGTGCCTGGGCAGAAGAGGTAGGCAGACCCCTGAAAGCCCCCATTGCGGAAGTACCGCGGTTTGCAATCCGTTTCCCCCTGATCAAAGCCCTGGAGAATCTGGAGTACTTTGGCAAAGGTGATCGGGAGAACTACTGCGATTACCAGGACCATACAAAGATGGGTCTGTGGAATTCTACGGCAGAAAAGGAATATGAGCCCTACATTATGCCCCAGGAGTGCGGCAACCATATGCACACAAAATACCTGAAAGTATCCGGACAGGGAAGTGACCTCTGCTTTGTGGCTGATACAACCTTTGAATTCTCAGCGCTTCCTTTTGCAATAGAAGATTTGGAGGATGCAAAGCACACCTTTGAGCTTCCGGAAAGTACAAGTACAGAGGTGCTTATCTGCTATAAAAACCGGGGTGTCGGCTCTACCAGCTGCGGCCCCAAATTAGGCGAGCAGTATCGTATAAAGGATGAAATTATTGATTTTTCCTTCTTTGTACAGTGATAATACGCAAAAAACATCCCGGAAGAATTCCGGGATGTTTTTTTGCACCCATTGACACAGATGGTGCGATTTGTCATAATAAAATGAAGCGAAAAAGTCAAGTGACGACTTGAAAATGAAATGGAATTTATAAATTTGTTCTGCTATGATATCTATTGAATAGGCCAGCTGTAGGAGGGAATATGAAACGCACTGAACTGACAGCGCCGCAGGCGGCGGATGTTACCGTACGAAATCTGAAATTTTATGAACAGTATTATTTTCAAAATGGCAGTGAAGTAAGCTTCCTTGCAAAACCGCGTATGCATAACGGACTTGTGTATGTCAAGGCCTGTACCCTTGATATATATCTTCCCAATGGGGAAGTTTTGCAGGCAGAGCCTGGAGATCTTCTCTTTCTGCCGAAAGGCAGCTGCTACCGAACTGTCTTTTCCAATGTAACTGCCGGTGCGCCTACATATCTATTCAATTGCGATTTGGAACTGGACGGCATCGATTTTTCTCTGTCATCTTCCGCTGCTCTGATCCGTACAGACCGGATGGACGAACTGGATGCAATCATAGAAAAGGCACAGACTGCCAAGGATGCACCGTTTATACTGAAGAGCTGCTTTTTTGCGCTTTTGGCAATTTGGTGGGAGGAAAGCACCCAGCCGGAAGTTATCTCGCTCAAGGACCATACCATCCTGACACCAGCCGTGGAGTACATTGCGGCACACACAGAAGCGCCGATCTCCATTGCGCTGCTAGCAGAATTGTGTCATATGAGCCAAAGCTTTTTCAGAAAGAAATTTGGCGAAGCCTTCGGTATGTCGCCCAAGACCTATTGCTTGCAAAAACGTCTTGACAGGGCGAAAGCCTTGCTGGAACTGGGGGAGCTAAATGTCAGCCAGGTAAGTGATTTGCTTGGTTTTTCAAGCCCTTCGTATTTCTCTCGCATTTTTCGAAAAAAATTTGACGCCCCGCCTGTGGAACGTCTGCATAAATAAAAAGGAGAATGGATATGGAAACGAAAATTGTAAAAATAGACGGGATGAACCGGTTTTGTGTTGACGGCAAACCGATTGATACGGTTGCATTTAAGTCTTTTCGTCCCACACTGAATAATATTGGCGATTTTTACAAGGCCGGCGTTAGAATTTTCCACGTTTATTGTTCCGGTCTGCCTTCCGGTCTGAAAATGCCGTACTCCGCTTATGGAGAAACCTGGTTCGGTGACGGAGATTACCGCTTTGAAAATTTTGACCGGCAGATGGCAATGTTTGCCCAAGCTGCTCCGGATGCCTATCTGTTCATTAACTTGCACGTAGATGTGCGGCCATGGTGGTTGGAGCAAAATCCGGGCAATGCAGATTCCTTTACGCACCTTTCCCAAATCGCTGGCAACGAAAAATGGCGCAAGGACACGGAGGCTTATATAAAGGCATTTATCAAATACGCAGAAACTACCTATGGTGACAGAATTATCGGCTATTGGCTTCTGGGCGGATACACTACCGAATGGTTCAGCGGGAAGGATCGTCAGGCCTCCCATCCGGTGAAGCTGGAAGCGTTCCGGAAATATATGGGCGACCCCAATGTGGAAATTCCCGCACCAGAGGAGATCGAAAAGCCCAATGAACAGATTTTCCTGGATCCTATTAAGGATAAACTGGTAATTGACTATCAGAAATTCCACGCAAAACTGATATCCCAGCTTGTGCTGGACTTCTGTAAGGCGGCCAAAGAAGCTTTGGACTATAAGAAAGTCGTGGGTGTTGCCTTTGGTTACATTATGGAGCTTCAGTGGAAAGGTTCTATGTGGAATTACGGTCACCTTGACCTGGATCGTGTCAACGAAAGTCCTTATGTGGATATGATCGCAACACCTACGTCCTATGCTTTCCGTCTGTATGATGACAGTTCAGCCTATATGATTTTGACGGATACGTTGGGTTTGCACGAGAAAATATACTTTGCATCCTTTGACAACCTCACGTTCCTGACCCCTACAGCCCTGGATAATCCCCGCAGACTTTGCAACGACCCGGAAACCATCGAAGCATTGCGGCTGCTGAAGAATAATTTTGGTCGCAATGATCTGCTGGATACCCGGGAAAAGACCATCCACGGTATGCGCCGGGAGATGATGAGTCGTATCGCAAAGCGCGGCGGCACCTGGTGGTTCGATATGCTGGAGGGTTGGTACTATGATGACGGCCTGATGGAAGAAGTATCCCATTTGGTGAAAAAGTCCGCATCACTTCTGGAAAAGCCGAAACACTCTGCTGCAGAAATCTGCGTGTTTGTGGGAGCAGAGCCGTTGTATTTTGTGAATAAAACCAGCGGCATTAACGATGCGTGCCTGTGCGCTCAGCGTGGTGATCTCAACCGGATCGGTGCGCCCTACGATTTGTTCTCTATGAGCGATTTGCAACGGATAGATAAGGACAAATACAAGCTCTTTATTTTCCTGGATGCATATAGCCTGCGTGAGGACGAGCGCAATTACATCAATAACACCCTAAAGGGCGGCGGACGCTCCTTGTTGTTTGTCGGTCCTTGTGATTACATCAATGAAGATGGCGTGAGCGAAGAAAGAATGTCTGCGTTGTGCGAAATGGAAATTGGCTTATTGGAAACGGACGAAGCGCAAATTCGTGCCTTTAACTCCCAGTATGGCTACGCAGAAGCAAAAAAACCTACACCTTATGTGAAAGGGGCGAATGCGTGTTCTTTGGGCCGGTTCTCCGGTTCCCGGGAATGTGCCTTGGCAGTGAAGAGAAATGCCGACTATAATGTGTTCTTCAGTGCTTTGGGAAATATCTCTCACCAAGTGTTCCGGAATATTGCGAAAATGGCAGGTGTGCACATTTATGTGGAGGACGGTGTTCCTACGTATATTAATGATACGGTTGCCGGTATTTATAATACAGGTGCAGCCTACACCGAAATCACACTGCCGCAAGATGGCACGTACACCGAACTGTTCAGCGGAAAAACTTACAAAACCCAAAACAAGAAGGTTGTGCTGCCTACCGATAAATGCCCTGCCCAAATGCTGGTGCTGAAATAAAAAAATTCCCCCGATCATTGGGGGAATTCTCTTATTTCTTGAAATTTTCAACGTAATTCTTTATTGCAGCCCAGAAATTGTCAGCGATGATCTGCATACCTAAGTCGCTGGGGTGGTTAAATCTGCCGTGGGTTTCAGGAAGCTTGCGCATTTCTTCCAGATTGACAAAGGCATCACCATATTTCTTAGCAACGGCCTCTTTTTCTGCATCCAGGGTAGGGTGGATGAAGAAGCCTTGGGAATGCATCACAAAGACATTTCTGCCGTCTACCAGGAAGTTTCGCAGATCTTCGTACGCTTTTTCAAAGGTTTTCGGCGGATTTTCCGTAGTATAGTAGTCTTTACTTACGTTCGCACCGAAGAACATAATGATTAAATCCGGCTTGAAATCCCTTGCAGCGCCATAAAAATTTTCCGGTTCTCTTTCGTAGAATTCTCTTTCGTAATTGGCTACCTGCAAAATGCTGAAAGCCGCATCCGGGTGAATTTCTTTAATTTTGGCCTGCACAAGATGTACATAATCCTTTTCTGCACTGCTGGCTGCCATACCGCAGTCATTGAGCCAGCCCAGCTTTTCGCTGGGTGCGTGCTTGGTTATGGAGTTGCCTACATATAGTACCCGAATGCCGTCGCCTTTCTCAAATTCGTAATAGTCATAAGCGTTTTGGTTTTTAGACGGAACAATATTTTTTTGAAAGTCGCTCATCTTGATTCTCCTTTTTGCACAATGACTTGCATAGGGGACATTATACATCATAAGCCGTAAAAGCGCAAGCAGAACATAAGGTTTTTGTGGTTGCTTTTTAAATGGACACTTGTTATAATCACAGCGGAGATTAAATGAGAAAAGAGGAAACATTATGGAAAAAATCGGGAATATTCAACTAAAGACAGTTGGCAAAGAGTGGGATGTCTATTTTGATATGGCGCTGGAAATGCTGGCTGAAATTATGAAAAACAATGCCCAAAATAAGCGAACGGTTATGATCGTTCCTGTCGGCCCTACAGACCATTATCCTATTTTGGCAAGACTTGTTAACCAGCTGCAGGTATCCCTCAAAAATGTCTGGTTTTTCAATATGGACGAGTATATGCTTTCTCCTACCCAGATGATCGATCCAAACCATAAGATGAGTTTCCAAAAAAGAATGAACGACGAGTTCTACTCCCGAGTGGATGCAGATTTGGTGATGCCGGTGGAGCAAAGATTGTTCCCCTGTGTCGGTCAGGAAGCAGCGTACGACCGGAAGCTGGCAGAACTAGGCGGCGCAGACCTGTGCGTGGGTGGTCTGGGTATCAATGGCCACCTGGCATTTAATGAGCCTCCGGAAGAATATATGCCAGCCGAGGACTTTGGTGCCTTGGGAACCCGGGTGCTGCCCATTTCCAGAGAGACCAAGACCATCAATGCCTACGGCTACCAGCGGGGTGATCTGTGCGGTATGCCCCAGTACTGCATCACCATTGGTATGAAGCAAATTCTGGAAGCCAAGCGTGTCTATATTGCGATGAACCGGGATTGGCAGCACGGGATTGCCAAGCACGTGTTCCACGACGAAGTGAAGGCAGCGATCCCTGCCAGCTTGCTGCAGAACCATCCAAATGTAACTTTCTGCACCTACGCTTCTGTTGCAGAGGGACTTGCCCAGGGTATTTAAGCGCATACAGATAATGAAAAGCCTTCCCCTCAAGGGGAAGGCTTTTGCCGTCCTGACATCGGATGGTGACCGCTTTTGACGTGGCGCACATAGGCCTGGGGCGTACAGCCAACCTCTTTTTTGAAAAGCCGCGCAAAATTATGGGCATCCATACCAACCATATAAGCAGTTTCTGAGATGGAATAACGCTGGGTGTCCAATAGCTCCAGAGCATGCTGTAGTCGTACCCGTGTCAGGTAATGGTAAGGGGAGAGCCCGGTACGCTTTTTGAATTGCTCTGAGAAATAGGTGCGCTCCAGTCCTACCTGACCGGCAATATCATCCACAGTCAAAGGTTTGGGATAGTTGGCTTGCATATAGCCCACCGCCCGATCTACCACCGCATCGCTTAAGGGGCGGGAATATTCGGCCAGCAGCGCGCCCAATAGTCCGTACAGGCAGCTCAGTTGCCGCAAAGGCGCACCGGAATCTGTGCAATTCCATGCCGTTAACAGCTGTTCCATCCAATCCCGAAACTGAGGATATTGTTCTTTGGGAAAGAAAGGCGCTTCAGAGGCAATACCCAGCATTTTCAGAACTCTACCGACATAATCGCCTTCCAGCATACAGGAAAATCCTTGCCGGGGATGCTCTGTGTCGTTGTAATGGGTCACAGCATCTCCGGGCAGCAGCGCATAACAGCAGCCTTCCTGAACCGGAAAACGCTGCCCGTTGATGATAATATGCCCCTTTCCTCCGGTGCAGCACTCCAGAATATAGACGCTGCGAATGACCGGCCCAAACGAGCCTCCGCTGGAGGCGCGCTCCTTTTCTGCGTATAAAATGCGAATACCTTGCTGCGCATTGACCAGCGTATTGGTTTCATTCATTTCTATCACCTACCAACAATGTGAGTAGTTTATCCAACAAATAGAACTTGTTTATGCCTGTTTGGTTTGCTAGTATAAAAGTACCATAAAAAAAGTAAAGGAGCAAGTAAAATGTCTGAAAAAAAGTTTAATGTTGCCGTAATTGGCTGTGGTGTCATTTCTGATACCCACATCCAAGGTGTTCTTGCCAAGGAAGAGTGCGTACTTTACGCAATCTGCGACAATGCCACCGATGACCGTATGGAGAAGCGTCGCATTCGGTACAATCCTCTGCACGCTGTTACCGATTACCGGGAGCTGGTCAATGACCCCAACGTGGATATTGCCATTATTACCACTCCTGATAATACCCATATGGAAATGACTTGCGCTTTCCTGCGTGCAGGTAAGGATGTTCTTCTTGAGAAGCCCATGGCTCTGGTTACAGCAGAGTGCGACGAAATGCGCCGTGTTGAAAAAGAGACTGGTAAGCGTCTGATGATTGGTCAGGTGGCTCGCTATAATCCCGTATTCCAGAAGGCTAAGAAGCTTGTGGATGAGGGAACAATCGGTGAGCTGGTATTCGTGGAAAGTGAGTATGCCCATGACTATATGCGTTCTCGTGGTTATAACGACTGGCGTGTGACCCCCGAGCGTGAGGGTATGATCGGCGGCGGCTGCCACGCTGTTGACCTGCTGCGCTGGATCGCCGGCAACCCCACTGAGGTTACAGCTTATTCCACTCATAAGTATCTGTTGGATTGGCCTGTGAATGATACCACTATTGCTATTTACAAGTTCCCCAACAACGTTATCGGCAAGGTGTTCTGCTCTATCGGTGTAAAGCGTGACTACACTATGCGTACTTGTCTGTACGGCACTGAGGGTACTTTGATCTTTGAAAGTGGCGGCACTGAAATGAAGTTGTACCAGGTGGACAAGAACGGAAAGAATTATACGTTCCCCAAGATGGTTCCCTGCCAGCCCAAGGGTCATAATATGACAGCGGAAATCAGCGATTTTATTGATGCTATTCTTGCAGGCAAGCCCAATCCTATTAGCTCTATTGAAGGCGCTTCTACCGTGGCAGTTTGCCGCGCTACCGTGGAGTCTGCAAAGCTTGGCCAGCCTGTGCAGATCGTCTATCCCGAAGACTAATTACATATGAAAAAGAGGGGCATTTCCCCTCTTTTTTGTTGCAATCCGGAAAGGATAATGGTATACTGTGCTAAGAGTGGAAAAAACAGGAAGGAAGCAGTATGATGTTTGAACCTCGTGTAAAATTAGACAGATTAAAAAGAGATGTTGCCCGTTATGAGAACGTGCCAGTTCAGGAAAACGGCATTGTGTTTTACGGCTCTTCCGGTTTTACCTGTTGGGGCGCGCCGAACTCTAAGTCTGTGATCCGCCCGTTGGAAGAGGATATCCCCGGGGGCATCAACCGTGGCTTTGGCGGTGCTACCGCAGAAGAACTGCTGTATTATTATCCTGCCTTGGTTCGCCCTTTAAAGCCCCGGGCTATGGTGGTGTCTATTGTCCATAATGATCGTGGCTTGGGGTATAGCCCAGAGGAAGTGATCACAAATCTGGCAAAGCTTTTTGAAACAGCCCGTACCGATTTTCCCGGTATCCGGCTCTATGCCTGCGATTGCCGTCCTACGGCAAAATTTGTAACAGAGGACAGACTGACCTATATGCACCGGTTCAATCAGCTGTTACGGGACTATTGCGAAGGTCATGAAGATACGGTCTTTGTGGATCACATCAACCATCCTATTTGGTTTGAAGACCCCAAGGATGTGGGCGACTACAAAAAAGTCCGCACCGATATATTCGTGCCGGACGAGATCCACTTCAACCAACTTGGTTATGATCTGTACAAAGTATTTATGCTGGAAGTATTGAAAGAGGTGCTGTAAACATGTTTGATACAATTATTCCGCTGAATTGGTTGGAAAAAGAAATCGTTGCCTATGAGCAGGAGCCTATTGAAAAGGGTAAGATCCTGTTCTACGGACATTCTCTGTTTACCCGCTGGGGCAGTCCCAACTGGGGCTACCGTCGGTTGGACGAAGATATCCGTATGAAGGACGGTTCTTTGGCTTGTGTCAACCACGGCTTTGGTACATCCACCTCTGAAGAACTGTTGTATTATTATCCTCGAATGGTCAAGCCCTGGGAGCCTAAGGCTTTGGTTATTTCTACTTATGCCAATGACACAATGTACGGCTATAAT
>JAZQWQ010000026.1:0-1686 GCA_045632385.1 Faecousia sp. | reverse complement strand
CTTCGCCGCCTATTAACGGATATTCACGATATATTTCCCTTGCGCCTTGGCTTTTCTTGCGTATTGCGCAGCACCGCCCCAGGTATGTGTGATGTAAGTGACTACATAATCTGCATTTTTGAGCATCCAGTTGTTGCGCCAAGAGATCGCATAGCGAGAATGCACGGCTTCAATCCCCTCCGGGAGCATTGTGTCAGTATAGTCCCCGGATGTATCCTTGGGCATATATGCCAGAACCACGGCATATTCGATTTGTGGATATGTATTTTTTAATTGACGCAATGTGCTTCGCACAAGGGCATCGAATTGTCCCTGGTGTCCAACATAAAACATAGTGATGTTATGATTGGTTATTAAATCGATCAGCACTTTTTGTAACTTGGTTCTTATGGCTTCCGGACAATCTCTATGACCGAAAAAAGTACAGCTCCTCATTTTCGTCTCCTTTGGTCTATGTATAGCCTAATAGTAGCACGTATAGCCTATATTGTCCATTGAAATTGTTTATCCTAAACATAACGAAAACAATTTTGGAGGAAATATTATGGATACGGTTACTGCGGTTAGAAACAGGATTCTTCAGTTGTGTGGGGAAAACGGAATAAACATCAATAAACTTGCAACCATATCTGCGCTGCCAC
Source organism: Faecousia sp. (assembly GCA_045632385.1). GTDB lineage: Bacteria > Bacillota > Clostridia > Oscillospirales > Oscillospiraceae > Faecousia. The sequence continues at coordinate 1,045 of JAZQWQ010000026.1, read as the reverse complement.
CTTCCAGTATTAAAAATGTATTGTATGGCAAAAGCCGTAATCCAAAATTGCTAACGATCAAAATGATTTGTGACGGGTTTGGCATTACACTCGGTGAGTTTTTTGCAACACCTGAATTTGATGGCCTGGAGCAGGAAATCAGATAAAAGAATGGTACAGCTAGTTGTACTAAGCAAGGGAAATACACGCTTATGTTGATGGTTCAGCTAAGTGTACCAAGAATAGGAAACGCTTTCTTTCGATGATGGTACAGCTAAATGTGCCGAGGAAGGGAAATGCGTCTTTATGTTCTTAGTACAGCTAAGTGTACCAATGATGGAAAAGTATCCTTATAAGGATGGTACAGTTACAGGGAAGTGTGGTGGATCAGGTGCGATTAAACAAGGCGGTCAGCAAAAGACTGTGTGAATTGCTCAAGGAGCGTAAAATGAGCCAGTATCAGCTCTATATGAAAACAGGTGTCCCAAAATCCACCATTGGCAATTTGGTAAATTGCACCTATGATTCGGTGAAGCTGCGGATTTTACACGAGCTTTGTCAGGGATTAGAGATTTCTATTACGGAATTTTTCAATGACCCGATTTTTGAAGAAGATAATCTGGAGCCTTAAAACCCTTTGCGATAAGCAGAGGGTTTTGTTCATTTTCAAAAAAATTGCAAGTAGTTGACTTTGGGTGTATAATAAAATAAGAAAGAAATAAAGGGGGATTTATTATGGTTTATCGTATGCAGGTGGCAGGTCTTTGGCGGGAGCTGCCTATTTGTCCCGTGTCGGACACCTTGAGCATTGCCGGTTTCGTTATTTTCGGCGATCAGGAGCTGACGGTGGCTTGCGCCCGGGAACTGCTGGCAAGAGCGCCGGAGTATGACTATATCATTACCGCTGAGGCCAAGGGTATTCCCCTGGGTCACGAGATGGCACGGCAGACCGGTGCGGAAAAGTACTTCCTGGCCCGGAAAGCGCCGAAGCTGTATATGACCGGTGTGTTCGAGTCTACGGTCAAGTCCATCACCACCGCTAAGGAGCAGACACTGTATCTGGACA
>JAZQWQ010000025.1:0-45100 GCA_045632385.1 Faecousia sp. | reverse complement strand
ACTGCCAAAGCAAAGCCCCACTACAAGACTTGGTAACACGACAGCCTTTGTAGGAGCAGTAAAATCATATCTTACAAAGAAGAAAATGACACAGAGAGATCTAGCCGCCAAATCTGGTTTGTCGGAGTCAATGGTCTCAAGGATGTTCAAAAATTTAAACGGAAGAGGAGATACCTTTGATCTAACAGAGCGTATGGTGTACAAGATTGCTCTAGGACTGAACCTCGGAAAAAAGGGCTACCTAGAACTGATGGAAATCGCTTTCCCAGAGCTGTTTGAAGCTCTCGGTTGTGGTCTCACTTACATTCATTTGACAGATATGCTAAACGATAATGGTAAACCGCCTCTATAAAATCCCTCGGAATTGCCGCCGTCCCATTGATTTGGGGCGGCGGTAAATTTTTTTAATTTATTTTTTGCACCTTTGCACCTAGGTGAAATTCAGGGGGCTTTTAAACTGTTATACTATGGTCAGTCAAGGAGCTCGTGACTACTTAGGCTGCTACCGGCCAGTGGCAGTACTACTATTTAAGGAGTTGGTTATATGCTTAACCTTCGTGATCTTCGGATCGACCCTGCCAGCTTGGGTCGTAAAATGTTGCTGGTCGATGTGATGCCCGCCTATGAGTATAAGGACGGCAAACGGACTGAGACCGTTACCGGTTACCGTTATGTGGTGTGCCTGGCTGAACATCGCCTGGAGAAGCTGAGTGTGCGCATCGACGGACCTCAGCAGATGGAACAGCCCGAGGACTTTGTGGATGTGGAGTTTACTGACCTGGTCGTCACCGGCTATGAGTCTCAGGGCAAGCTCCAGTTCTCCGCTAAGGCCAGCGGCATCTTCCCCGTGGATTAATTCCACCTGTTCGTTGTGGACAATCCCGCGGGGCGGCTGGGGGTTAATATTTTTCCCTAAAGAAAAATATCCCCCGCCGTAACGCGGGAGCGTCCTCGCTCGCATAGGTTAGTATTACCTATGCGAGCGAAGTAGCAGTAGCACCAAGGAGAATTTTGCCTATGTATGAAAATCAAATGCAGTCACGCAAGTGGCAGTTGACCATTAACAACCCTCAAGACCACGGTATGACCCACGACGAGATCATCGACCGGACACAGAAGTTTAATCCAAGCTATATGTGCCTGGCGGACGAGATCGGTGAACAAGGGACATATCACACGCACGTTTTCTTCTGCTCATCTTCGCCTATGCGGTTCGGCACTGTCAAGAAGCGGTTCCTACCGCCCATATTGACAAGGCCTACGGAACAGCACAGGAGAATCGGGACTACATCCGAAAGGAAGGCAAGTGGGCAGAATCCCGTAAATCCGAAACCAGTGTGGAAGGTACTTTCAAGGAGTTCGGCGAATTGCCTGATGAGGCTTCTGAGAAAAGCCCCAAGTACGCCAAGCTTTTGCAATGTGTGAAAGAAGGAATGAGCAATAAGGATATCCTTGCCATTGATCCCAGCTTTGCTTTCCACCTGGAACATATTGATAAGCTCCGCCAGGATATCCGGTTTGAAAAGTATTTAACGGAAAACCGGTTTATCAAAGTCCATTATCTTTGGGGAGACAGCGGTACTGGTAAGACCCGGAGCATCTATGAAAAGCACCCTGCGGAGGAGATCTGCCGCATCACCCACTACCCCGCAAGAGGTAATGTCCAGTTTGATGCCTATAAGGGACAGTCCGTATTGGTATTCGAAGAATTCCATTCTGAGATACCCATTTCTATGATGCTGAACCTACTGGACATTTACCCGCTGATGTTGCCTGCCCGGTACCACGACCGGATTGCTTGCTACCTTACTGTGTATATCACCTCTAACATTCCTTTGGAGGCGCAATACAAAGATATCCACAAGGACAAGCTGGAAACGTGGAAGGCATTTCTGCGACGGATCCACACGGTGACGGAGTTTAGGAAGGATGGAACTATCCTGGAGGTGCCACATGAGACGATTTGAAAAGGAACGGCTGCAACGCCGTTCCAGTCTCCGGGAATATCTTCCCAGACCGAATCCTACCTCCGACGCGCCTGTGAAACTCATTTTTGTCATCCTCTATATCCTTGGATCGATCCTGGTATGGAGCAAGCAGGAAGAGATCGCACTGACCGCTGAGACCACCGCTTTACTTTCACCTATCGCCAGCTTTGTAATGCAGCATATTTTTGCGGCATACTTGCTGGTTGGTGGAGTATTCCTCACCATACTCATTCTGTTCCCCCTTGGAAAGAAGGCGGCTCAGGATCAGTTGCGGAGTATTGGTCTTGTGAACCATACTGACACGGTGCCTGCTCTCAAACGGAAATACAAAGACAAGCAGAATCCTCGCATATCAGTCTGGGAGTTTAGCTCACAAGGCATACCCTTGAAGACCTGGGAGGATAAGCAGGCCGCCATTGAGACCATCCTGGACATCACCATCGTTAAGATGAAATATGGGTCTGGGAAGAGCCGTGTTCTTCTATACACTGTTCCCGCCAGAACGGATCTGCCGGAAGTAATAGACTGGAATGATAAGTATCTTTCTCAGAGCCCCTTCATACTGGCTTTGGGTGAAAGCTTTACCGGACCTGTCACTGTGGACCTTGTAAAAGTGCCCCACATTCTCCTAGGTGGCTCTACTGGCAGCGGTAAGAGTGTTCTTCTAAAGCTACTCCTCATGCAGGCATTGAAGAAAGGTGCAGTAGTCTGTATTGCGGATTTCAAAGGCGGTGTGGATTTCCCACCCATTTGGCACAAGCAATGCAGGATGTGCATTGAGGAGGAATCTACACTTGCACTCCTGACAGAGCTTGTAGACGAGCTGCAACGGCGTAAAGCCTTGCTGGCAGCCTCCGGACAACCCCACATAGACCGATATAACGAAGCCACAGGAGAAGACCTGCCACGTTACATCTTCGCCTGTGACGAGATTGCGGAGGTGTTGGACAAGACCGGCCTAACCAAGGAGCAGAAGGAGATTGTAGGCAAGATTGAAAGCAGGCTTTCTATGATTGCTCGGCAAGGCCGTGCCTTTGGTATCCACCTGATCCTTGCCACCCAGCGTCCGGATGCCAACATTCTTTCCGGACAGATCAAAAACAATGTGAACTGCCGGATCTGCGGTCGCGCGGACACCATCCTGTCACAAATTATCCTGGACAGCACAGCTGCAGCGGAGCAAATCCCCAAGGATGCCCGTGGTCGCTTTCTGCTCCACGACGGTACTCTTTTCCAAGCCTATTGGTTCGATGACAGAGGAGGTTGATACTATGACATCATCTAACCTGCAAAATAAATATCCACCTGTCCTCTGTGTGAGGCAGGTGGCCGAAATATTGGTGGTCAGTCATAACACCGCTTATGAGTTGGTCCGTTCCGGAACAATTCATAGTGTCCGGGTTGGACGCAACTACCGCATCCCCCTAGAAGCGGTGATTGACTACCTTTGTAAGCACTAAGATCGTTGCGGATAGACCGCTTGTATGGTATAATATAGGTGTACCTGCTATGCGGCAACGAAAGGAGTAATATTTATGCCGCAAAGCAAAAGAACCACCTCCGGTATGGGATCCATCCGTAAGATCACAAGAACGATCAACGGAAAAACCTATACCTATTACGAGGCTCGTTATACCGCTGGTTTCGATCCTGGAACAGGTAAACAGATTCAGCGCAGTATAACCGGCAAGACGCAAAAGGAAGTTTCTCAGAAATTGAAAGCTGCTTTGGCAGCCCTTGATTCCGGAACCTATATTGCACCTTGTAAAATGACAGTTGCTGAATGGTTGGATGTTTGGGCAAGTCAGTATTTAGGAGGCGTTAAGGAATCTACTGTTGCCGCCTACAATGCGACTATCCGTACCCACATCAAACCCGGTCTGGGAGCAATTCGATTGGATGCTCTGGATACCCACTTAGTCCAAAGCTTTTACAACGGTCTGAGAGAGCCGACGAAGGATCGTGCTGCAGTTTCACCCAAGACAGTGAAAAATGTCCACGGAATCCTCCATAAGGCCTTACAGCAGGCAGTTGCCAATGGTTACATCCGGTTCAATCCCACAAACTCCTGCATCCTGCCACGCATCGAGAAGAAGGAACTGCAGCCGTTGGATGAAGCAGAAACAAAACTGTTTCTAGATGCGGTCAAAGGTCATCCGCTTGAACTCCTTTACACGATCACGCTGTTTACGGGGGTGCGTGAGGGAGAAGCTCTCGGTCTGACTTGGGATCGCGTGGATTTCATGCGAGGCACCATACTGATCAGCAAGCAGCTGCAGAAGGAAAAGAAAGCGGGAGGGCAATTCCGTTTGGTTTCGCTCAAGAATGATAAGCCACGTCGAATCCAGCCAGCCCCTTGGGTTATGCAGTTGCTGAGAGACAGAAAGCTCCAGCAGTATGAGCACAAGGAGAAAGCGGGAGCAGCCTGGTCCAATCCTCTAAATTTGGTTTTTACAAATGAGTTTGGAGGAAATCTAATTCCGCAAACCGTGGTCAGGCATTTTAAAGAAATTGTCACAGCTATTGGCAGGCCGGATGCAAGATTTCACGATCTCCGGCACAGTTATGCAGTTGCATCTTTGCGTTCCGGAGATGACATCAAGACCGTCCAGGGCAACCTTGGCCATTCCACCGCGGCCTTTACTTTGGATGTTTACGGTCATGTGACGAACTAAATGCAGGAGGCCAGTGCAATCCGAATGGAGGCCTATATCAAGGGTATTTTGGAGCTATAAGGGAAAATGTAAGGGAAAAAGGAAAACCACCTCAAGGCATTCCTAACTTTCATCCCGCAAAAGTGCCGAAAACAAAGAAGAAATCCGGTCAGGACTAATTTCCTAACCGGATTTCACTGGCGGAGTGAGAGGGATTTGAACCCTCGCGCGGCTTTTGACCGCCTACTCCCTTAGCAGGGGAGCCCCTTCGGCCTCTTGGGTATCACTCCGAATAAATGTTATTCACTTGCCAAAGTATTCTAGCATAGGCAATGTGGTTTGTCAAGTAGAAATAACACTTGTTTCAAAATGTAATTGATCTGGTAATCTGAAAATAAGCACAAAATTATGAAATGCCATGCAATAAGATAAGGTCACATTTTTGATGGTTGTATCAAGGTACAAAAAAAGGCAGTCATCCATATGGACAACTGCCTTTTGGCGGAGAGTGTGAGATTCGAACTCACGGTACCTTTCGGTATCACTAGTTTTCAAGACTAGCTCCTTAAACCACTCGGACAACTCTCCGTGCAGTGGTAATCATAGCATTTACAGGGAGAAAAGTCAAGACTTAGGCTTTCTCTCCACTTTTTGTTTCGAGCCGTCCGGATTGACAAAATATGCGTTATCCAACTGACCGGTCAGACTTGCTTTTACAGAATCAATATAGATTCGGCGAAGCTTATCTCTTTCGGCGAGTTCTTCTTCATTTAGCCCTTCTGTTTTTGCTTTTTTTGCCAGCTCATTAATTCTGGCAATAACTGCATTCATATCCATAATTACACCTCATTTATAGCGGTCGATGACCACGGAAATACGGCCTTTCTTCGTCAGCCCGTTGACGGTTTTTAATTGTATTTTTCCCATGCCCCGGACACTGATGGTTGCATTTTCCTCTATCAGTTTATCTGGCTTTTCACAGGGCAATCCGTTGACAGCAGCCCGACCTGCAATAATCTGCTGTGTAGCTGCACTTCTGCTGACCCGAAAACCGGCAGAAATCACGTTGTCCAGCCTTAAAGAGGATAATGTGTCCCGGATTTGTTCTGTTTCAGCTATAGGAACAGCAACCATCGAAAGGGGAATTTTCTGCAATTTTATCTTTGTACGTCCGGCACATTCGAAATTTTGCAGAACATATGGAGCAATATCCTCTGTTACAAAGAAATCGCAGCTGCCTTTGTCCACTAAAATATCGCCGATGGTTTCTCTTGCGATTCCGGTACCAATCAACGCGCCGAGGAAATCCCGGTGTGTCAGAGTATCATTCTGATAGAAGGTAACTCTTAAGCAAACCAGTGCTGCGTTATCAGACAGGTCATTTTCCTCCAGGTAGTCCGGCAGATACACCAACATCTTTCTTTCCGCATCGGCATAACCGCCAAAGGAAAAAAGACCATCTACATCACCAAAGAGAAAACGCACCATTTCCTGCTCCCGTAGCGACAAAAAACAGGTGGATGCAGGAATGTTTTTGCGAATCGCGGCAGTTACTTTATCCCAAAGCTTTGCCAGGAGAACTTTATCATCATGCGTTTGGGCGATTTTATCAATATTTTCTCTGTTCATTTGTTTCACCCTTGCCATTATATCATAGGTTTTTATCTTTGCAAGGAAGTTTTTCTTGTTTCAGTCGTTGTTTTGCGTTATAATATGCACAGAAAGCAGGTGAAGCAATGATTATCGGTATTATAGGCGGTGGTGCTTCCGGTATGGCAGCGGCTATTGCGGCTTCGGAAAATCCAAAAAATACAGTGTTAATATTTGAGAGACAGTCCCGGGTGGGTAAGAAATTGCTTGCCACCGGAAACGGTCGTTGCAATCTTACAAATATGCATGCACTGGAGCAAGGCTATCACGGGGAACAGGCAGAATTCTCAAAATATGCTCTGCAGGAAATGTCCCCGGAGAAAACTTTGTCCTGGTTCCGGAACCTGGGCCTTTATACTGTTTGTGAGCCAAGTGGTCGTGTTTATCCGTATTCTGACCAGGCAAACTCGGTGGTAGACGTTTTGCGTTTTGCTTTGCAAAAACCTAATATTACCCTTTATACCGGATATGATGTGCAGAAAATATATCGTAATGAAAATGGGTTTACCGTGGATAATGGGGAATTGCAAATGCAATGTGATAGATTGATCGTTGCTTGTGGCGGCCTTGCAGGTACAAAATTAGGCGGTTCAATGGCGGGCTATAAACTTTTGGGTAAGTTGGGCCATAAAGCCACCCGACTGCGCCCTGCATTGGTGCAATTGAAGAGCCAATGGAATGGCATTTCTGGGTTAAAGGGTGTCCGTTGTAACTGCTCGGTGCAAATCCGGAAAGAGGATGCGGTATTCGCACAAAGTACCGGAGAGATTCAGTTTACAGATTACGGCTTATCCGGTCCGGTAATTTTTGAAGTATCCCGTGATGTCTGTTATGGAGCAGGGGATTGGTGCGCAAGGTTGGACTTTTTGCCGGATGTTACAGAACAAGAGCTTCTCGAGGCGTTACTGCGCCGGAAGAAAACGGAACTTTTGGTAGAAGAATTGTTGACTGGTATCCTGCATAATCGTCTTGGTCGTGTACTCACAAAGGCTGCTGGTCTTCGCAATGATATTGCTATTCGTACGTTGTCCGAGCAGGACCTAAAGGCGGTATGTAATACTGTAAAATGTTTTGAAATTTCTTTGGATGAACCAATGGGTATGGACAGCGCACAAGTTACAGCCGGTGGTGTGTATACCCGGGACTTTGATCCGAAAACGATGGGAAGCAAGCTTGTACCGGGGCTGTTTGCCTGTGGCGAAGTGCTGGATGTCGACGGTGATTGTGGCGGCTTTAATTTGCAATGGGCCTGGAGCTCCGGTTATTTGGCGGGCCTCAGTGCCGGAAAGGAAAATCTATGATTCGTTTGAGGGAGATATCCATGCCCCCGGAACATAATGTCGCCCAGCTTGGTTATGAAGCGGCGAAACTATTAAAGCTTTCCAATTCCAAGATACATAATCTAAAAATTATTAAGCGCAGTATTGATGCCAGAAAAAAACCGGATGTTCGTATTGTTTATACAGTAGATGTTGCAGTGGAGGGCTGTGAAGAAAAGATCATTCGCCGTAGTGGCTGTAGAAGAGCAGAGATTGCACCAAATACCTACTACCGGATTCCCAAACCAGCCGGAACACTTCCGGAGCGACCGGTGGTTGTGGGATTTGGCCCGGCAGGTATGTTTGCGGCATTGGTGCTGGCGAAAGCTGGCTTGAAACCGTTAGTTTTAGAGCGTGGTGAGGATGCACAGAGCCGCTTTGAGAAAGTCGAAAAGTTTTTTGCCACCGGGGTGTTGGAAGAAAAAAGCAACATTCAGTTTGGCGAGGGTGGTGCCGGGACTTTTTCTGACGGCAAACTCAATACCGGTGTTAATAATTTGAGAATTGGCTGGATATTGGAACAGTTTGTTCAGCACGGAGCCAGAGAAGAGATCCTTTTTGATGCAAAGCCGCACGTGGGTACGGACGTACTGCTGAATGTGGTTCAAAATATTCGCAAAACCATTATCTCTCTTGGTGGAGAAGTGCGCTTCAATAGCCAGGTAACTGGTATTTTGCGGGATAACGGACATATTATAGGTGTTCAAACCGAGCAGGAAACGATATCTTGTCAACAGGTGATACTGGCAATAGGTCACAGTGCCAGAGATACGTTCCGGATGCTGCAGGATGAGAATATCACCATGGAACCAAAAGCTTTTTCAATGGGTGTTCGTATTGAACATTTGCAAAGCTTGGTGGATCAGGCGCAGTATGGCGCTCAAAATCTGGCGCTGCCGCCGGCAGATTATAAGCTTGTGAAGCACTTGGATAATGAAACAGTGTACACTTTTTGTATGTGTCCCGGTGGTTATGTTGTGGCGGCGGCATCAGAAGCGGGCGGTGTGGTCACTAATGGTATGAGCTATGCTGATCGGGACGGTGTGAATGCCAATGCGGCCCTGCTTGTAACATTAAATCCCAAGGATTTTCCCTATGACGGGGCATTGGGTGGCGTAAAGTGGCAGGAAGAAATTGAGTCAAAAGCCTTTGCAGTTGGGGGTAGCAACTACTACGCCCCAGCGCAGACTGTGGGCGACTTTTTGTCCGGTCAGGCAAGCACTGGTCCTCGCACTGTTCGGCCTACCTATCGCCCTGGAGTGACTTGGTGTGACCTTCATGCGGTCTTGCCTGAAAAAATTACCGGCGCATTGAAACAGGCAATTGTTCAGATGGATGGAAACCTAAAAGGATTTGCTGATCCGGGGGGTGTTTTGACAGCGCCTGAGACGCGCAGTTCTTCCCCTGTTCGCATTGTGCGAAACGAGAAAAAACAATCAGTTGACCTATCTGGACTATATCCAGCCGGTGAGGGCGCAGGCTATGCTGGCGGTATTATGTCTGCTGCCATCGACGGTATGTTGTGTGCAGAAGAAATCATTAAAAACACCACTGGATAGTGGTGTTTTTTGTTGAATTGTGCTTGTGTAAACTGCGGTTATGTGGTATAATATCCTACAAGACTTTTGACAGGCAGGGTACTTTTATGAATGAAATTATTTCTATTCAGGGCGCCAGAGAAAATAACCTAAAAAATATCGATTTGTCAATTCCAAGAGATAAGCTTGTTGTGTTTACAGGGCTTTCCGGATCCGGCAAGTCCAGCTTGGCTTTTGATACTATATATGCAGAGGGACAGCGTAGATATGTAGAGAGCTTAAGTTCCTATGCACGGCAGTTTTTAGGCCAGATGGACAAGCCGGATGTGGATTCAATCGATGGTTTATCCCCAGCGATTTCCATTGATCAGAAAACTACCTCTAAGAACCCTCGTTCTACAGTTGGTACAGTCACCGAAATTTATGATTATCTGCGTCTATTATGGGCTCGTGTGGGAATTCCCCATTGCCCGGAGTGCGGTAAAGAGATTAACCGTCAGACTGTTGATCAAATTGTTGACCGAATCGAGGCGTTGGGTGAGGGAACGAAGTTTATTGTTCTTTCACCAATTATTCGTGGAAAGAAGGGCGAACACGTAAAGGTCTTTGAGGATGCCCGTAAATCTGGTTTTTCTCGCGTCCGTGTGGACGGTATTTTATACGATTTGAGCGAACAGATTTCTTGCGAAAAGAATAAGAAGCATACAATCGAGTTGGTAGTTGACCGACTGGTAATCAAGGAAGGGCAACATCGCCGATTGGCAGATTCTGTGGAAACAGCTTGCCATCATTCCGGCGGCCTTGTTACCATTCAGTTACCCACAACCAACGAGGAAATCAGCTTCTCTCTGAATTATGCTTGTGAAGATTGCGGAATCAGCCTGACCGAGCTGGAACCAAGAATGTTTTCTTTTAACAATCCGGCCGGTGCTTGCACGTCTTGTACCGGTTTGGGATTTCAGCTGATTGCAGACGAGGATCTTGTGATCCCAGATAAAACAAAATCTATTTTTGATGGTGCAATTCAGGCATCTGGTTGGAGCAATGCACGGACGGATTCTATTTTCCGAATGTATTTTGAAGCCCTTTCACAAAAATATCATTTTTCTCTGTCAGAGCCGGTTCAAAATTTATCCAAGGAAGCGATGGATGTAATTTTGTATGGCACGAAAGGCGAAAAGCTTCGTATGACATACAATCGCGGCAATGGTATGGGAATCCTGGAACAGCCCTTTGAGGGCATTTTGAACAACATCAGCCGCCGTTTCCGGGAAACCCAATCTGATGCAGCGCGTAAGGAATTGGAAGAATGTATGGCGACAGCACCGTGTCCTGCGTGTCACGGAGATCGTCTCTCTGCAATAGCCCGAAATGTAACGGTTGGCAGCATCGGTATTATGGATTTCTGCCGAATGAGCATTCGGCAGGAACTGGAGTTTATGGAGAACCTGCACCTGGAGGGGAATATGGCCCTGGTCGCGCAGCAAATCGTTCGCGAGATCAAGTCCCGGTTGCATTTTCTGTCGGATGTTGGCTTACAGTATTTAACCCTAAGCCGTGGTTCTGCCACCCTTTCCGGTGGTGAAAGTCAGAGAATTCGATTGGCTACCCAAATCGGATCTTCGCTTATGGGTGTATTGTATATCCTGGACGAGCCGTCTATTGGTCTGCATCAACGGGATAACGATAAACTCTTGCTGACACTGAAACGCCTTCGTGACTTGGGCAACACCCTGATCGTCGTGGAGCATGACGAGGATACGATGCGCGCTGCAGACTATATTGTCGACGTTGGTCCGGGCGCAGGCTGTCATGGCGGTGAAATCGTGGCTGCAGGCACTTTGGAGGATATTGTTTCTTGCCAAAGATCAATCACCGGTCAATATCTTTCTGGTTTTAAGAAAATCCCTGTACCATCATCACGGCGCAAAGGCAACGGAAATTGCCTGACTATACAGGGGGCTACGGAGAACAACCTGAAGAATGTGGATGTGTCTGTTCCGTTAGGAACGCTGACTTGTGTTACCGGTGTTTCCGGTTCCGGCAAGTCCAGCTTGGTAGATGAGGTGCTGAACAAGACATTGCTTGCAAAACTCAATCACGCACGTACCCGTCCCGGAGCCTGTCGCTGCGTGTGTGGGCTTGAACACCTGGACAAAGTAATCGATATTGATCAAAGTCCAATTGGTCGTACTCCACGCTCTAATCCAGCCACATACACGGGTCTTTTTAATGATATTCGTGATTTGTTTGCATCTACTGCAGATGCAAAAATGCGGGGTTACGGCCCTGGTCGCTTCTCGTTTAATGTGAAAGGCGGCCGTTGTGAAGCCTGTAGCGGTGACGGTTTGGTGAAAATTGAAATGCACTTCCTTGCGGACGTTTATGTGCCGTGTGAGGTGTGTAAAGGACAACGCTATAACCGGGAAACGCTTGAGGTGCAGTATAAAGGTAAGAACATTGCACAGGTATTGGATATGACGGCAGAAGAGGCTGTGGATTTCTTTGAAAATCTGCCCAAGATCCGTAAAAAAGCGAAGACGTTAGTGGATGTTGGTTTGGGCTATGTGAAGCTTGGTCAATCCAGCACAACACTATCCGGCGGTGAAGCACAGCGTGTGAAGCTGGCAACGGAGCTTGCCCGTACGGCAACGGGACGTACGATCTATATTTTGGATGAACCCACCACCGGCTTGCATGCGGCTGATGTGCATAAACTGATCGATGTGCTGCAAAAGCTGGTAGATGCCGGAAATACAGTTTTGGTAATCGAGCACAATCTTGACGTTATTAAAACTGCGGACTATATTATTGACCTTGGTCCCGAAGGTGGCGACGAAGGCGGTTATATCGTAGCTTCCGGAACTCCGGAAGCAGTTGCGGCAGTGCCGCAAAGCTACACCGGCCAATATTTGAAACGCTGTCTTGAATAAAATAACCCCCGACAAAAGTCGGGGGTACAGATCAATTATTTCCTGCAAATAAGCTGTCCGGCAGAATGTCGCACAACTCCAATAATGTTTTGTCCAGTCCACCGGCATAATCGGTGGGATACAGAACAGGGGAACGGAGAAGCAAGGAATTGCTGGACTGAACAGTCATTGCAAGGGTAATTCTCACGGTGTTCTTTCGGGTTTGTTCCATAAGGAGGGTTCCACCGTGGGAGGTAGCTACGGACTGCACGATGGCCATACCCAAACCGATACCGTTTGCGCTGCTTTCAATACCCGGCTCCCGGAGGTAGCGAGCAAAGGGATTGTCAGCTATATTTTGATTTAGCGTATTTTCTACAGTGAAGTACAGACGATTCTGAATGCATTTTAATTCTGCAAAAACAGTGGAGCCGTCGGGAGAATACTTCAGTGCGTTGGAAAGCATATTCAAAATGCCACGTTCCAACTTTTGACGGTCAACCTGTGCATTGATGACTTCATCCGGAAGCCTGTATTCCAATTTTCGGTTTGCTTTTTGCGCAAGAGCTTCGGTCTTTTCAAAGACCTCTTTCGCTATAGATGCAATGTTGCATTGTTCCAGGTTTTGAAGCTGCTGCGTGCGGTATAATCCTGCATCAGACATATTGGTAACGGCCCGGAGAAGCTTATATAGGTTCTTGTTCAATCGAGCCAGCTTTTCCTTTGCAGCCTCATTTTCGCCTAATTCATCCTGCAATAGTTCAACTCCGCACATAGCACCGCTTAAGGGTTCACGCAGATATTGAGCAGCTAAGGAAAATGCACGAAACTCAGGTGTTGCGTATTCAGAGTCCAGACTGACAAGCTGATAATCATCCATACAAGTAATGCAAGCATTGTAGGTAACTCCGCTGATCTGCAATCCCAAACACAGTTTTCCGGAAGAGAAATGTTCGTATTCTTCTAAGCCGGTGCAAAGATAACTGGTAATCGGTACGTCTACTTCGATATTATGTTGTAAGGCAGGGACGTTTGCCTGAACGATCTTTCCCTCTTTTACGATAAAAGCGGGATAGTTCAGTGCATTTAAGAATTCCCACTGATCCATTTACGGTCCTCCTGTCGACAAAATCCGACTTTTTTAGTATATTCTAACTTAATTACCTGAAAATAGCAAGACAAATCTAAGGAGGTAATTCTATGTCAGTACATCAAGGCCATCGCGCCAGGGTAAAAGCACGGTTTTCCAAAGAAGGCTTGGATGGCTTCAACGAGCATCAGGTTTTGGAACTGCTGCTTTTTTATGCGATTCCCCAAAGGGATACAAATGAAATTGCCCATAACTTGTTAAACCGTTTTGGCAGTCTACCCCAGGTGATCGATGCTCCCGTGAAGGAACTGAAAAAGGTTGAGGGAATGGGGGAGAATGCAGCGGTCTTCATTTCACTGATGAAGCAACTGGAGCGTTATTATCATGTGAACCGGGCACAAAAAGCGGATATTCTGAATTCTCTTGACCAATGCGGTGAATATCTTGTGCCGTTCTTTAACGGTTTAACCAATGAAACTGTATATCTTCTGTGCCTAGATGCCAAACGGAAAGTGATTTCTTGCCGCGCAATCGATGAAGGTGGTGTCAATTCCACTGGTGTTTCTATCCGAAAAATTGTAGATATTGCGTTGACAGAAAATGCCACCTCTGTAATTTTGGCTCATAACCATACCAGTGGTGTAGCTGTACCTTCTACGGAGGACGTACAGGCAACTTATCAAATTGCCAAGGCTTTACAGTTTGTTGATGTGACCCTTATGGATCACATCGTGGTAGCAGACGGCGATTTTGTGTCAATGGTACATTCTAAATATTTTCTTCCTTTGGGCTTGACAGCGTCCCCAAGTGAGGCAATGCTATGAAGCTGATCGTTTGCCTGGATGATCGTAATGGTATGGCATTTCATAACCGACGGCAAAGCTCTGATTTGACAGTAACGAAAAAAATCGTTGAGTTAGTACGAGGTCATAAGCTTTGGATGAGCAGTTACTCCGGATATTTGTTTGCAGATTTCCCGGAAAATATCCAAATCGATGACGACTTTCTTAGCAATGCGCCGAATGATGATTTCTGTTTTGCAGAGGTTTCGGATATTCGCTCTGCGATTTCTAAAGTGCAGGAATTATATGTTTTCCGTTGGAACAGAACATATCCCTGCGATTTGTTTTTTCCGAACATTCCGGGAAAATCACAGTTTCTTGCAGAATTTACCGGTAATTCTCACGAGAAAATTACCTTGGAGGTATATCGCTTATGAGTAAACGAGGTTTCCTGGCGATATGGATTGTCTTGTTGCTGCTGTTTTCGGCCTGTGATTTGCGGACAACCGAACCGCAACAGACATTTCCACCATATTCCGGCGAAGCATACTATGTCGTAAATGATAATGAACCGTATTTTACTCAGAAGGATATGACGAGCGCAGCTTATGAGAATTATGCGCCTCTGGATAGGTTGGGAAGATGTGGCATTGCAGTAGCTTGCCTGGGGCGTGAGTTAATGCCTACAGAAAATCGGGGAAGTATTAGCCACATTAAGCCTTCCGGATGGGTACAGGCAGCCTATGACTTTGTTGAAGGCGGTGTGCTGTATAATCGCTGCCATTTGATTGGTTTTCAGTTGGCCGGTGAGAATGCCAATGAACGAAATTTAATCACCGGAACGCGGTTTTTGAATGTTGAGGGCATGTTGCCTTTTGAAAATATGGTAGCCGACTACATAAAAGAAACGGGAAATCATGTGCTCTATCGTGTCACACCGGAATACACTGATCGCTGCCTTGTTGCAGAAGGTATTCGTATTGAGGCAAAATCTGTGGAAGATAACGGTGCCGGTATTTGCTTCCATATTTATGCCTACAATCACCAACCAGGTGTGTTGATCGATTATAAAACTGGGGAGAGCATGCAGGATTACCGAGAAGAAACCACTGTAACTTCATCGCCGGAAACCTACTATATTTTAAATACCAATTCGAAGAAATTTCATAGTTCGGATTGCAAACAAGGACAGAATGTGAAGCAGGAAAACTGTGAAAAATTCTATGGAAGCAGGGAAGATGCGATGCTTTTCGGATATATCCCGGCCGGCTGTTGCAATCCCTGATGAACTTATGGAGAATTTTATATAAAAAGTGTAGATTTCACTTGCAATATCTGATAAATGGATTATAATGAAAATCGTAAAAAAAACACCGAGAGGAGAAATAATATGCAAACCATATCCTTAAACGGCAGCTGGAACCTGAATGTGCTGAATACAGATTTTCAGGATATTCCTGCAACCGTTCCCGGTTCCGTCTATAATGATTTACTGAACAATCATTTAATGGAGGATCCTTTTTACCGGGACAATGAAAACAAAGCGCTTGCTTTGATGGACAATGATTTTACTTATTGCCGCAGTTTTTCTGTGCCGGAGTCCCTCTTTGAAAATGACAAAGTTTTTCTTCGTTGTGAGGGCTTAGATACCTTTGCAACAGTGTATATCAATGATCAGGTTGTAGGTTATGCAGATAATATGCACCGCACCTGGGAGTTTGATGTTAAAGGCTACTTAAAGGTTGGCGAGAACACTATTTCGGTTACCCTTGCATCTCCTACTAAGGAACTTGAAAAGCATCCGCCAATTCGTGACTTTAGTGGTTTTGCACTGAAAAAATTCCCCTACGTCCGCAAAGCACACTGTATGTACGGTTGGGACTGGGGTCCGCACCTTCCGGATGCCGGCATTTGGCGTAATATCTCTGTGATCGGTGTAAAAACTGCGCGCATTCGTGATGTTTATGTTACGCAGGATCATTCTGAGGATGTTGTAAAGCTGCACATCAAAACAAATTTGACAAGATATACGGACAAGGCTTGCACAGTACAGGTTCAGATCACTGCTCCGGATGGCAAGATTTTTACTGCCTCCGGTGAAGAATGTGAGATCGTTATTGATAATCCGCAGCTTTGGTGGCCTGTTGGCCTTGGCAATCAGCCCTTATATGGAGTCTGTGTCACC
Organism: Faecousia sp.; assembly: GCA_045632385.1. Taxonomy (GTDB): domain Bacteria; phylum Bacillota; class Clostridia; order Oscillospirales; family Oscillospiraceae; genus Faecousia. Next base: position 28,982 of record JAZQWQ010000025.1, on the reverse strand, counting down.
CTAACGGAAGATGAAGTGGAACTGGACAGTTGGAATAAGCGCATTGGTTTGCGCACTATGACAGTTTCCAGAAATCAGGATGAATGGGGCGAAAGCTTTTCTCATTGCGTCAATGGTGTTGATGTTTTCGCAATGGGCGCTGACTATATCCCTGAAGACAACATTTTCCCCCGTATTACTGAGCAGCGTACCCGCAGACTTCTTGAGGATGCAAAAGCGGCTAATATGAACAGCATCCGCGTTTGGGGTGGCGGCTATTATCCCGACGATTTCTTCTTTGATATTTGTGATGAACTGGGACTTCTTGTCTGGCAGGATATGATGTTTGCTTGCGCATGCTACGAACTGGATGATCATTTTGAAGAGAGTATTACAGCTGAGTTCATTGATAACGTTCGTCGCTTGCGCCACCACGCCAGCCTTGCGCTTTGGTGCGGTAATAATGAATTGGAGGATCAAACCTCCAGATTGCAGCGCGTTACGGAGCGCAACAAGGCAGACTATATTAAGATCTTTGAGTACATAATTCCTAAGGTTCTGAAACAGGAGGATCCCAATACTTTCTATTGGCCCTCCAGCCCCAGTAGCGGCGGATGCTTTGATGCACCCCAAGATCCTAACCGTGGTGATGTTCACTACTGGAAGGTGTGGCACGGCCTGCTGCCCTTTACAGATTACCGCAATCATTTCTTCCGCTATGCATCCGAATTTGGTTTCCAATCGTTCCCCTGTTTGGAAACGGTGGAGCAGTTCACGCTTCCTGAGGATAGAAATGTATTTTCCTACGTAATGGAAAAGCACCAGAGAAGTGGTGTTGCAAATGAAAAGATTTTGCACTATATTTCTCAGATGTATTTGTATCCAACGCAGTTTTCTACCTTGCTGTATGCATCACAGCTTTTGCAGGCGCAGGCAATGCAGTATGCAGTAGAACATTGGCGACGCAATCGTGGACGCTGTATGGGCGCTGTTATTTGGCAGCTGAACGATTGCTGGCCGGTTGCCAGCTGGGCATCTATTGATGGATACGGCAGATGGAAAGCTTTGCATTATTACGAAAAGCGTTTCTTTGCACCCATCCTGATCTCTTGTCACGAAGAGGGCTTGCTGTCAGGTCAAACAACTGTGAATGATCAGTTCCCGCTTACGGTAAAGAGCGCACACCTGAATGTAAGCAATGAAACGTTGAATGATTTCCATGGCACAGCCCACTGGTCTTTGCGCCGCCCGGATGCTTCTGTGATTCAAGAAGGTACATTTGCTGTTGATTGTCCCAAGCTTAGTGCTGTGTGGTTGCCGGAGCAGGATTTTTCCCAGTACGATTTCTATGACTGCTATTATGCGTATGAACTTTATAATGAAGCAGGAGAAGAAGTTGGTCAGGGTAGTGTCCTCTTCAGCCAGCCGAAGCATTTTAAGTTCCAGGATCCGCAATTGTCTGTTCGGCTCGATGGAGATGAGATCGTGGTAACTGCAAAGGCCTATGCCAGAAGTGTTGAAATTATGGCAGGTGCTGATACCGTCCTGGAGGATAACTATTTCGATATGAATGCCGGCGAGCGACGTGTGAAGATCGTTCGCGGTGAAGTGAAAAACCTTGCTGTTCGCAGCGTATATGATATCCGATAATTGGAGGAAAAAACATGAAACGTTCTGAAATCAATAAGGCTTTAAAGGAATTGGAAGCAATGTGCCAGAAGCACTGCTGCTACCTGCCGCCCTTTTGCCACTTTACTCCGCAGCAGTGGCAGACCATTGGCCACGAGTATGATGAAGTCCGTGACTGTATGTTGGGTTGGGATATTACCGATTATGGTATGGGTGACTTTGACAAAATGGGATTCTCTTTGATTACCATTCGCAATGGCAACCGTGAAATGGCGGATAAGTATCCTAAAGTATATGCAGAAAAACTTCTGTACTTAAAAGAAGGTCAGTATGCCCCTAACCATTTCCACTGGTTTAAGACCGAGGATATTATCAACCGCGGCGGCGGAAATGTTCTCATTCGTGTTTATAACAGCTTGCCCAATGAGGAGATTGACTACGAAACGGATGTGACTGTGCATACGGACGGCAGAACTTATACAGTCCCTGCTGGCACGCAGATTCGCTTGACTCCCGGTGAGAGCATTCACGTTCAGCAGTATCTGTACCACGACTTCGCTGTTGAAGAGGGTACGGGTCCTGTGCTCTTGGGAGAGGTAAGTCAGTGTAATGATGATAACACGGACAATCGTTTTAATCCCCTTATGGGTCGTTTCCCCACCATCGAAGAGGATGAGCCTCCTTACCGTTTGCTGTGTAACGAATATCCTGTTGTTAAATGAGGTATGGATATGGATGTAGTTGCACTGGGTGAATTACTCATTGACTTTACTTGCGTTAGCTCAGATTCTGACGGTTATCCTACAATGGCTGCGCACCCTGGCGGCGCACCGGCCAACTTCCTGGCTGCACTGGCAAAGTTTGGTGCAAAAACGGCATTGTTAGGAAAGGTTGGCACAGATGCTTTTGGAAAGCTTTTAACAGCTACTTTGGAAAGCGCCGGTATTGAAACCAGCGGTTTAATTTCTGCAGATGACGTGTTTACGACATTGGCATTTGTTACATTAGATGAAACCGGTGATCGGGAATTTTCCTTTGCCAGAAAGCCTGGCGCAGATACCTGTATGACCTTTGAGGAATTAAATCTCTCATTGATCGATAATGCAAAGGTATTTCATTTCGGTACATTGTCTTTAACCAATGAGCCGGCCAGAAGCGCAACATATCAGGCTGTTGCTTATGCAAAGAAGCGTGGAAAGCTGATTACCTATGATCCTAACTTGCGGAAGCCTCTTTGGAAGGATGTGCAGGAAGCCAAGGAACAGCTCCTTTGGGGCTTATCTCAGGCTGATGTTGTAAAAATTAGCGACGAAGAGGTGGAATTCCTGTTCGGTCTGAATCCCACTGAGGGCGCACAGTACATTCTGGACAATTTTAATGTCAAGCTGGTGTTCGTTACCTGTGGTCCTGATGGTTGTTATTTCCAAAACAAGACTGCAAGAGGAATGGTTGCAGGTCTTTCTGATATTCATGTTGTGGATACGACTGGTGCCGGCGATATATTTGGAGGCAGTGCTGTTTGGAAACTATTGCAGCTAAACAAGCCTGTTGAAGAACTGGATGAAGCGCAATTGCGGGACGTTGTTTCCTTTGCTTGTACCAGTGCCGGTCTTTCTACTACAAAACCTGGCGGTATTTCCAGCGTGCCGGACTATGACACAGTAATATCCCGTATGCAATAATTAAAAAGCGGTTAGAACATGGAGTGTTCTAACCGCTTTTTTTCTTAAATTTTACAATAAGTGGTATCAAAATGAGTTGCAGAACAATTCCCGGAACGGCATCTGCAAATCCTTGTGCAAAGAACATACCGATCGTAAACACTTTGTCGGCTAGGCCTAATAAAACGGCCTTTGATAAACCCCAGATTATGCGTCCAAAAATCATAGAAATAATCAAACTGGGATAAATGTAGAAAAAACGCTTTTTGAAGATGTTTTCAAACAGTATAGCAACAGAATAACCATATGCAGCAAGCTCAAGAGCCATCCAAACAGCGTTTGGATAGGCCGGCGGCATACCAAAACATACAGATCTTAAAAATGGCAGAAGAAGTCCGCAAATAAGACCGTATTTCCAACCACAAAAAATGCCGCATAGCATGATTGGAAGATGCATAGGTAGAAGAGAGTCGCCAATTTCTTTGATTTGCAAAGTCAGGAAGGGAAGTACCATACCCAGCGCCAGCAGCAAGCCTGCCAACACAAGAGTCTGTGTGCGTTTATTCATATCTTCACCCCCTGCATCAATAAAAAACTTTAATTTGGTTAAAGTATAGTAAAACGCAAATTGTTTGTCAATGGTTTTGGAATAAGAGTTTACATATTTGAAAAGATGTTGTAAAATTGAAAAATAAAAGGTGGTGCTGACAGTGGCTGATAAATTTTACTTAAAATCTGAATACAAACCGACCGGCGATCAACCGGAGGCGATTCAAAAGTTAACTGAAGGTATCGAAAACGGCCTTTCTGAGCAGGTGCTGCTGGGTGTTACCGGATCCGGAAAAACATTCACAATGGCGAATATTATTGCCAATGTGAATAAGCCTACATTGGTTTTAGCGCACAATAAAACCCTTGCTGCCCAGCTTTGCTCTGAATTTCGGGAGTTTTTTCCGGATAATGCGGTTGAGTATTTCATTTCCTATTATGATTATTATCAGCCGGAGGCGTATATTGCCCACACAGATACCTATATCGAAAAGGATTCTGCAATCAATGAGGAAATTGATCGTTTGCGCCACAGTGCCACCTCTGCGCTATTTGAACGGCGGGACGTGATCGTGGTGTCGTCGGTTAGTTGTTTATATGGCTTGGGTGATCCGATTGACTATAGGAGTATGGTGATCTCGCTTCGTGTCGGACAGGAAAGACCATTAGATGAGATTCTTCGGAAACTGACAGAGATCCGGTATGAGCGTAATGATATTGAATTCTCCAGAAATAAGTTCCGTGTCCGGGGCGACACCCTGGAGGTATATCCTGCTTATTGGTCAGGACGGGCAATTCGGGTTGAATTCTTTGGAGATGAAATTGACCGGATTTCAGAAATCAATGCAGTATCCGGTGTGGTAGAGCGTTATATTGATCACGTTGCGATTTATCCGGCCAGCCATTATGTAGCTTCCAGGGAAAAACTGGAGCGTGCCATGGCAGAAATTCGCAGGGAATGCGATGCGCAGGTTGTTTATTTTAACGAGAACAATAAGCTTTTAGAAGCGCAAAGAATTGCTCAGCGCACCAATTATGATTTGGAAATGCTAAATGAGATCGGTTTTTGTACCGGTATCGAAAACTATTCCCGTGTGATTCAGGGCAGAGAACCGGGAACACCGCCTACAACGCTGCTGGATTACTTTCCTGATGATTTTTTGCTATTTGTGGATGAAAGCCACGTGACGCTTCCGCAGTGTCGTGCGATGTATGCGGGGGACAGGAGCCGTAAAGATGCGTTGGTGAATTACGGTTTCCGTTTACCATCAGCCTACGATAACCGTCCCTTGAATTTTGAGGAATTTCAGTCAAAATTAAATCAAACCGTTTATGTTTCCGCAACCCCCGGCGAGTTTGAGAAAACTCGCTCCGGACAAACAGTCGAACAGGTGATTCGACCAACCGGATTGTTGGATCCCGTTATTGAGGTTCATCCCATTGATGGGCAAATTGACGATCTGATCGAACAGATCAATTGCAGAACGGCCAGAAACGAACGTGTTTTGGTAACGACACTAACTAAAAAAATGGCGGAGGATCTGACTGTTTACTTGCAGAAGACTGGTATTCGTGTTCGGTATATGCACTCAGATATTGGCGCTATGGAACGTATGGAGATCATTCGGGATTTGCGGATGGCAAAATTTGACGTTCTTGTGGGTATCAATCTGCTTCGTGAAGGCCTAGATCTTCCGGAAGTAAGCCTTGTGGCAATTTTGGATGCGGACAAAGAGGGATTCCTTCGTTCCGAAACCAGTTTGATCCAGACGATCGGCCGTGCTGCCAGAAATGCTGAGGGTCTTGTCATTATGTATGCCGATCATATTACAGATTCAATGCGTTATGCAATTGAAGAGACTGCTCGTCGCCGTGAAATTCAGGATGCGTACAATAAAGCCAACGGAATTGTGCCGCAAACGGTTATTAAGTCTGTTCGGGATCTGATTGAAATTTCTTCTTCCACTGCAGAGCGTAAGGGCCGAAACGGCATTAAGCTGACAAAGGCTGAAAAGGAGAAGGAAATCGCGCGTCTTGAGAAACAGATGAGAGAAGCTGCGAGAATGATGGAATACGAATATGCTGCGGTTCTCCGCGATCAAATCATTCAGTTGCGTGGCAATGATTAATAAAAAAACTCCCTGCAGAAGCCTGTCTGCAGGGAGTTTTTTTAAGGTCTGGCAGTGTCGCGCACGGTAGTTGCATCGAAGAAATCTTCGAACCAATCCGGATGGCTCTTTAATTCACTGCCGGTAATTAATGTTCTACCCAGACGCATATAGCCGTCACCTTCTGTAAACCAACAGGTTGCTTCTGTGCAGAAACCTAAAAAGCGCGTGAAACCAAAGCTTCGCAGCGTATCTATTTTATCACCGGCGTAAGGTGCTGTGCTGTCGGAAATATCTGTGTTTCGGGCATATACCAAGGTATCAATAGCTCCCAAAATCGGCTCAACTTCACTTTGCCATTTGTTCATATCGTAGAGGATTTTTGCGTTTTCCAACTGGCCGTATGCTACGTTTTCGTATGTGTAGCAAGCCAGTTCATAGCCGGATTGTCGCAGATGCGTTGCAATTTCTTTTGCAGAAGCAGCTTCGCTTGCAACATCAAATGTGTCTGCAGCAGAAGCGTTGGTTCGGTAACCGAAGAGCCCATCATAACCGGTCAATGCCAATACAGCTCTGGCACCCTTATAGGAAAAATCCGGATGTGTTGCAATAAAGGAATCCAAGATGGGGACAAGATCATAGGCACCCACCTGTGTAGCGCCGCTGCTGTCTACCATTTCACAAGTGATGTTTCCGTTGGCATCGATCACCAGTCTGCTGGCAAAGCCATCTCCACCAGCATCAGGAAGCTTATCACCATCGCTGTCGATCATATACGTGTTGTAGTTTACCTGGGTTTCTACAAGAACGATTGGCTTTTTACCGGCAGGTAGGTACAATTCTTTTAGTTGGCCGTCAGCATAAATATCAGAGAGCTTTACAAGAATGTAGTTATTTTCGTAAAGTCCGTGAAGGATCTTTGTAAATTCTTCTGTTGTTATAAAGTTTTTGTTATAGGAATTGCCGTATTTTTCATCCTGGAACGCACGTTGTGGATCAGCAATCAGCATTTGAAAAGAGAAGGCCGGAATATTATTTGTGTCCGTCCATTTTATCATCTCTTCCCGGGCAGCTTTGCATTGCTGATATAGCTCGTTCAATTCCGGATAGTTTGCAACACTTCCGGAAAAACCGTCAAATGCCTCCATTGCACCTACGTAATCGTATTGCGCGGCCATTTTTTTGACCTTCTCGAGTAATTCCTGTGCTTCTTGGTTTTGTTGCTTTTCAAGCGCTATGCCGGCATCTAATGCCTGCTGTTGCATCTTCTTTTCGTATTGGTTTCGTTGTACGCCTCGGACAATTGAACCGATAATAAAGACAAAAATGAATATAAGCGCAATTCCTGCGATGATCATTGGCAGATAGCTTTCCTTAAAAATCTGCAGCTGGCTTTTCTTTTTGCGCCGGGGGTTTGCCGGATGTTTGCTTACATTTTCTTCCATAAATATGCCACCTTTCGTGGTGTTTTTTAATATTATACTGTTTTTTGCGTGAAAATGCAAGCAAACGTTCATACTTGCAATTTTATTGATTTTACAGTATGATTACTTTGTTTGTAAAAGGAGAATGTATATGGAAAAAATTACGAGTTTTACGATTGATCATATTCGGCTGCAACCGGGCTTGTATGTTTCCCGAAAGGATAAGGTAGGAAACGAATCAGTGACGACCTTTGACTTGCGCATAACCAGCCCAAATGATGAGCCGGTTATGAATACGGCTGAGGTACATACTATCGAGCATTTGGCAGCTACTTACCTTAGAAACGATGCAAAGTGGCGGGACAAGGTGCTGTATTTTGGCCCCATGGGCTGCCGCACAGGCTTTTATTTGCTTTTGACCGGTGATTACACTTCCAGAGATGTTTTGCCCCTTGTGCAGGCTTGCTTCCATTTTGTGGCTGAATTTGAGGGAGAGGTTCCCGGTGCTTGCGCAAAGGATTGCGGAAACTACCTGGATATGAATCTTCCTATGGCAAAATATTGGGCAGCGCGCTACAGTGCGATTTTAGAAAATGTGCAGGATGACCGGCTGGTATACCCGGAATAAAGGAGATTATTTTGATTAAACTTGGAATTATCGGTGCAATGACCGTAGAAGTAGAAACATTGAAAAGTAAAATGGTAAGCCTGGTTCAGACGGATAAGGCAGGGATGTCTTTCTTTGAAGGTGAACTGGAGGGTTTGCCTGTTGTTGTAGTTGTGTGTGGTGTTGGCAAGGTAAATGCAGCTATGTGCGTGCAGGTTTTGTGCGACTGCTTTGGTGTTACACATCTTGTCAATACCGGTGTTGCCGGTTCTTTGTGTGCAGAGCTGGATATTGGCGATTTTGTGATCAGCCAGGATGCGATGTACCATGATTTTACTTGCCAGGTCATCAATCCGGAATATGTTGTTGGTCAGGTGCCTGGACTTCCGGTGCTGTCTTTCCGGGCGGATAAGACTTTGATCGATTATGCATTGGCAGCCTCTAAAAAGTTACCCTCCGGTAAAGCCCGGGTGGGTCGGGTGGCCAGCGGAGATCAGTTTGTTGCAGGAAAGGCATTGAAAGAAAAGATTATCTCGGATACAGGTGCTTTGTGTACCGAGATGGAGGGCGCGGCAATTGCGCATACAGCCTGGCGCAATGGTGTGCCATTTGTGATCATACGGGCAATCTCTGATAAAGCGGACGATTCTGCGGAGATGGATTTTCCTACCTTTGAGGCGATCGCGGCTAATTGCTGCGCGATCTTAACATTAGAAATGGTAAAAATGTTAAAATAATAATTGGGCAGCCTTAGGGCTGCCCAATTTCGTAAATTTGGCCGGCACTGTATTGCATTTGATACAATGTACCTTCGGCTGTGTAGGTTCCGTTATATTGAAGTCCTGCCTCAATAGGAAGACCCGTTATGATATCAATATCCAAATAAGCAGAAACTGTCTGTATAGTGTTATTTTGGGAGATGCGCTCCAAAAGCGCAGCATCCTGGTATAATGTCTGGCAAGCATTGCTGCTGACTTGCGATGCAAATGCTTCATTTGCTTTGTAGGTAAAACGAACGCGATCTTCGGAATATTTTGCAGTGCAATTTGTAATATATTCCGGTAGCATAATCGTTCTGACCAGGATGTTTTGACAATAGGTTTGCATATGCTCTTGCGTAATTTCAACATTTTGCGCTGGCGGTGTATCCTGTTTGGTCAGCGTGTAAATCCCGTTTTTAAACACCTCGTTTTGGGTGTATTCGCTATCTTGACCAATGCGGCTGTCGTTGGAAAGCTTTATGGTCGTATCAATATTGGCTGACCAGGCGGAATCTTTCCTGACCTGAACAGAAATTTCCTGTGATCGGCGATCACCAAATGCCTCAAAGTAAGTATATTCTGCATTCCTGGAATCTATATTTTCCGTTTGTGTCAAATATCCACTGGCCTGTTCCAACATTCTCAGACCGTCCAGATTTTGAACTTTCATGTAAAGCTCCGGCGTCTCCGGTGATTTAATATCCGGATTATCTTCTGTTAGCTCAGTAATCACACTCAGGCGAAATTGCACATCATCTTTTGTATATTCCAGATTGTACACACTCTTGGTAAGCATTCCCTTGTAACTGATGTAGGCGGTTCCGCTGGCTTCTACAAGGTTAATATCTTCAAGGTTTAACCATTCTTCCGGTGCAGCTGCATCACTTAGGTAAACAATATATTCTTCGTGGGTATCCACTCCTTTGATTTCTTTGTATAACTGGTCGGAAAGGGGAACGACAGGAATAATTTTTGCACCGAATTCTTCAGCTGTAAGGTCACAGGAAAATTTGCTGTTGTTTACGGAAAAATATGCAGTTCCATTCTGATAAATTTCGGAAATGTCTGATTTATGTTTTCCGGAAATCAAGGTTTCTTCCAAGGAGGCTTGCATCAGATCTGATCCGGAACCGATGAAGGAAACGGCAATTTTCGACTGTTCTGAAAATGTATTGACGCCAACCGTTGTTTCCAATGTTCGGGATATGTGATAGACAACATCCGGAATATCCCGGGTAGCATCTGATGCATTTTTATATAAAGTTGCAGCATTTTCAAGTTGCATAGGTGCTCTGTGTTTTTTGATTTCTGCGGCGATTCCGAGAATGAAAAGAAACAATACAAGAACACCGGTTGCAGCTGCTATGTAACGCTTTTTCATAGACAACTCCTTTCGTAGATATTTAAAATTATAGCATATTTTCATAAAAAAAGCAACGAACCGTGAAAGTATAGAAAAAGCCAAGTCATAATGACTTGGCTTTTTATGGTGGAGGTGAGGGGAATCGTTTGCATTTTCACCAAGGGTGAAAATAGTGGTTTGGCTCCGTCTAGCCGTCGCCGGCAACAGTCCACCGGACTGTTGCAATCTAATTTTTCGCTTCCCCTCGGATAAAACATAAAAGCCCGCCTGATGGCGAGCTTTTATATTTGGTGGAGGTGAGGGGAATCGAACCCCTGTCCGAAAGCAACTTGGAAGGAACTTCTCCGGGCGCAGTTTGTTATTTACATTCCCTCACCGCGGCGGGAACAAACACCCTACGCGGCTTAGTAGCTTCATTATGCGTGGTGCGCTCAAAGCTTTGCGCACGCACGGTCTCCACTGCGATCACACCCGAGCCCGGCTCGTGGACCTTCCGGGGCGGATGGGCGCCTAATTAGGCAGCCAGAGCAACAGTATTGTTGTCAGTTAAATTTAAAAGTTACCCGTTTTATCGTGGTCAGGTGCCACGACCCGCTATTCCAGCCTCACTACCCCCGTCGAAACCAGTACACCCCCATACAGGATGACTGTCGGGTGGCAAATGCCACCCGGACAGGCGCTTATAAATTAAAATCTGCCGTAGGGATCCTGCAGCTTCTTGGGCTCAGGATATGCTTCACCGTGGGTATCCACGGTAATGGAAGCGATTTTTTGCTCTTCCAAAGGACGATCCTGGTGGTTGGTCTTGACACTAGCGATAGCATCTACAACGTCCAAGCCGGAAGTGACCTTGCCGAATGCTGCATACTGACCGTCCAGGTGAGGTGCATTCTCGTGCATAATGAAGAACTGGCTGCCGGCGGAGTTGGGGGATTGGCTTCTTGCCATAGACAGCACACCGCGCTTATGCTTCAATTCGTTCTTCACACCATTGTAGAAGAACTCGCCCTTGATACAGTAGCCAGGGCCACCCATACCGGTACCATCAGGGCAACCGCCCTGAATCATAAAGCCGGGGATAACTCTGTGGAAAATCAGGCCATTATAGTAGTCGTGATTTGCCAGGTCGATAAAGTTGTAAACGCTCTGAGGTGCGATTTCCGGATACAGTTCACCTTCCATAACAGCGCCGTTTTCCATTGTGATTTTAAATGTGGGATTCATAATTAGTACCTCTCTTTCGTTGCGCGGTCTATTTGCCGCTTTGCGTCTTTTTCTGCAGCAGCCTGCCGTTTATCATACAGTTTCTTACCTTTACACAAGCCAACCTTAACTTTAACACGGCTACCCTTGAAATATACGCTCAAGGGGATTAGGGAATAGCCGTCTTGTTTGACTTTTCCCAATAGTCGCATAATTTCTCTGCGGTGCATTAAAAGTCGACGTACACGCTTGGAATCCGGATTAAACCGGTTGCCTTGTTCGTATGGTGAGATATGCATTTGATTCAGAAGCAGTTCGCCACCTTTAATTCCGCACCAGGCATCTTTTAGATTTAACGTGCCTTGACGAATGGATTTTACTTCCGTGCCGCATAACTCAATACCGGCTTCCATTTCTTCCTCTACGAAATATTCATGATAAGCTTCCCGGTTTCGTGCCATCACACGGATGCTTTCCTTTTCCAGACGAACCACCTCCATTTCCATATGATTATACCATAGCTGTCAAGCAAATAAAACGTATTTTTCAGTCGAAAAGATAGCGCTCTAAAGCTGCAAGTGTAGGGAAATTAAAATCGCATAAATCCGACATGAACTTACAAATTTCCGGGTGATTTTCCTTACTCCAACCGGCAAAACCAATAGGGACACCTACTGCCTTTGCCATATCATACCCGGGTTTCAGGTCATCTAAAACCAGCATTTGCTGTGGCTGTAAATGATATTTTTCCATAATCTGTGTCAGGGGATAGGGGTTGGGCTTTCGTTGATGCTCGGGATAGTCCCAGCCGTATATTGCGTCCGGCAAAAATCCAAAGTGCGTTTGATAGTCCCGTTCAATAATTTCTCTGCTGGAGTGTGATACAACGCATACTAGCCCCCCCAATTCTTTCTGCCGCCGGATAATTTGCTCGATTCCGGGATAGGTGGCGGGGATATGCTTCCGAATATAGTCTTTCCAGCCAGTGTATTCGTCCAATAATTCCTGTTCTGTAAACTGATATTTCTGTCGGCACATATCTGCAAAGCCCAAATGGAAACAACCGTCTATGTATTCCTCCAACGTGATGGTAGTTCCGGGGCGGAATACATCCAAGATATGGCAGAAATAGGGGAAATTGATCGTGGCTTCTGTCTGCACCACGGTATCATCGTGATCAAGTACCAAACAAGGATATTTCAATACTCTCCGCCTCCTTTTTGCTTATTATAGCAAATGAGGGCAAGGGAAACAACCATAAATTTCCCCTTGCCATATTAGAACATATGTGCTATAATGAAGAAAAATAAAAGGAGGATGCACGATGGAGCAGAAAATATGCCCAGTGGATGTGATCTGCGTCTGTAGTGCAGATGGAGATATTCGCCCCCTGCGGTTTCGCATGGAGGATGAAGAACACCGCCTTTTGAAAATTGATATTGAAGAAGTGATCAGCGCGCGGGATGTCCAGTTTGTGGGAATTGAGGCGAGAATTTTTTTGTGTAGTGCCGTAGTAGGGCAGAAGAAGTGGCTGTTTGAGCTTCGCTATACTATTCGCAGTCATAGCTGGTGTTTTTTGAGAAAGGTGTGCTGATATGGCGCAGAGAATTATTTTTCACGTGGATGCAAACAGTGCGTTTTTGTCCTGGACGGCGGCATACCGATTGAAGGTATTGGGAGAAACTGTGGATTTGCGGGAAATTCCTTCGGTCATTGCCGGAGATAAGGCCTCCCGACATAGCATTATTTTGGCAAAAAGCGGTCCAGCCAAAAAATTCGGGATTCATACAGGAGAGCCGCTGTTTCAAGCGCTGGAAAAATGTCCGGATTTGGTGATTGCACCGCCGGATTATGGCTTGTATGTGGAAACCTCCCGGCATTTTGTGGAGGTTTTACGGCAGTTTAGCCCCCTGGTGGAGCAGTACTCTATCGATGAGGCTTGGGTGGATATGACCGGTACGGAGCGTTTGTTTGGCGCGCCTCGGCTGGCGGCAGAGACTATGCGTAAGCGTGTTTTAGAGGAACTGGGCTTTACGGTAAATATCGGAATTTCCACCAATAAGCTGCTGGCAAAAATGGCAGGCGATTTTGAAAAGCCCAATAAAGTGCATACATTGTTTCCGGAAGAAATGGAAGAGAAAATGTGGCCCTTGCCAGTCCGGGATTTGTTTTTAGTCGGTGCGGCAACACAGGCAAAGCTGAATAAAATGGGCATTTATACCATTGGGGAACTGGCGCAAACGGAATTGCCTGTATTGAAAAGACGTCTGGGAAAGTACGGAGAAACCATTTGGCACTTTGCTAACGGCAGAAATGCAGATGCAGTAGCACCGGTTCCAGCAGATAATAAAGGCTATGGCAATTCGACAACTACTCCTAAGGATGTGGAGACCCATGAGCAGGGTTATCAGGTACTTTTGAGCCTGTGTGAAACCGTAGCTGCCCGAATGCGGAAGGATGGAAAGTGTGGCAGCTGTGTGTCTGTGCAATTGCGTACAAATGATTTTCAAAACTACTCACATCAATGTATGCTCCACGGTGCAACCAACAATACGGAGCAGATCTTTGATGCGGTCTGTAAAATATTTGATGAAGCTTGGAATGGGGAAATTCCGCTGCGTCAACTGGGTGTTCAGGTGACCCGCTTGACAGAAGAACCCTATCAGCAGTATGATTTATTCTCTGGTGTATCGCCGGAGCAATATGAGAAGAAATTAAAACTGGATGAGGCGGTGGACGGTTTGCGGGATAAATTTGGCGAAGAAATCATCCGCAGAGCAAAATTTACCAAGGACCCGGAAAGCCATATGGCAGGTGGCTTGGATAAAGCCCGCCGCACCGGTGTAACCAAAGCTGTTCCTAAAGAATTTTAGAGAGGTAACTTATGTCTGTCGTAAAATTTTATCGTGGAGACCCTAATGCGCCTAAAACTACCCAGCCGGCGCATTTAGGCGCCAATGCCATCATTACCTGCAAGGGAAGATTGCTTCTTGAAAAACGTCGGGACAGTGACACCTGGGGCTTAGTGGGCGGCGGTGTCAAAAAGACAGAATCAGAACGTCAGGCAATTTCCCGGGAAATCTATGAAGAACTTGGTTTGCGTATTGCACAGGATCATTTTCAAAAGCTGGCTGTTTACGGAGAACCGGGGCGAATTGCTGCTTACCGGGACGGCAGTATTTGGCGAATGGTGATTGTGGTTTTTGGCTTGGATTTGGAAGAAGAGCCGGAAATGAAAATCAGCGCCGAGTCTAAGGAACTTCGCTTTTTCACCAAAGAAGAACTGAAAAATATAGAAATCGTGATAACCCATTCGGACATCGTGGAAGACTGGTTTTTAAATACATAGCAGGACGTGTTCACCACGTCCTGATTTTATTTTATAAGGCTTTATTCGCTTTCTGTCATTGCCACGGGTTGCGATGCAAGCCGTGGCAATCAGTATCTAAAACGAATTTTTATACAAAAAAGATATGTAAAATAATGAATATTTGGAAATGATACTTGAATATTCAAACATTCTATGATATTATACATTTTGACGGTGCAGTATCCTAGTCAAGACCACCGGTCTCCAGGTAGGGCCTAAAAATCCTATGAAGGGCATATCGATGAAGTCCCTGGTGCCTGCTTTTTACGCCCAGTTTAGGGTGGGTGCTGGGGGTTAAGGACTCCGGGCGCACTCCAATGGCATGGAGTATACGTCCCGGTCTCCGCGGAGACCTGGTATTGTGTGACGAAGTTGAGAACTCCAATGTTTGGAAGCCTCTTCGCACACGAGCCGGGTATGAACCTGCAAAGCGGTGCGCAGAATCGCGTGCTGTGTGCAGTGTAGCCTGCCTTGAGTGAGTATGTGGGGAAAGAGGACAAATGCAGATCTGCGATGGCCACGCAATTTGCATTATTGCTTCTGGAAACCATCCTTGCAAAAGAGGCTAAGGACCGGTTTGTTTTGCGGTGGAAAACACCTAGGCTGTCGGTTGGGGCAGACAGGGGATTACAGTACGGACTAAGTGGCAATCGGGTATTCAGGCTGGCAACACCTGAACGGACAGATCAAATGGGAACAGCCTGTTCGGCAACGGCAGGTTCTGACCGGTGAAATACAACCCGACCTAAGCCGTAAGATTTATCCTGTCTGCTACCGTCTATTAAAAAATATAAAGGGGATAAGACCTGTGTCCAAATCAGACCCATCTGCGTCAAAAAAAGAGCGCAATAAGACAATCCGCTGGGTAATTACTATTTTCTTTGTTACGATTTTCGTATCCGGTACAATTTCATTTATTTCTGACGAGATTATGGAAAGTAGTGGAATTTTGGTCGCATTTTTGATTTTGCTTGCCATTGTGCTGATCGGTATTATTTTTGATGTTGTGGGTGTTGCGGTTACATCGGCGGATGAAAAACCCTTTCATTCTATGGCCGCCCGGAAAGTTCCCGGCGGTTTGGAAGCAATCAAGCTTCTGAGAAACGCAGAGCGTGTCAGTTCAATCTGTAATGATGTCATTGGTGATATTTGCGGTGTTGTTTCCGGCTCTGCCTCTGCCACGATTGCAGTGCAGGTTCTGCAGAATTTTGACTTTAGCTTCCCAGAGGTCATTTCCTTGTTGATGTCTGCCCTTGTGGCAGGACTGACAGTTGGTGGAAAGGCAATTGGTAAAACCTTTGCCATCAATTCCTGCACGAAAATTGTCGCTTCGGTAGGTGCAATAAGCTATTATTTTTCCCATATATCGGAGCTTTTTCAAAAAAAGAAAACAAACAGTTAGGTTGTGTAATCTGTGAGTATACTCGAAACGATCCACGGTCATAAAGATTTGGCTGTTCTAACAGAAGACCAGCGAAAGGTTCTGTGCAGGGAGATTCGGGAATTTTTGGTTTCCCGGGTCAGCAAAACCGGTGGTCATCTGGCATCCAATTTAGGTGTTGTGGAATTAACGGTTGCTTTGGAGACCGTGTTTAATACGGAAATTGACAGACTGGTGTTCGATGTTGGTCACCAGTCTTATATCCATAAAATATTAACTGGCCGGCAGGCTGGTTTTGATGCCTTAAGACAATTTGGTGGTATGGCAGGCTTTCCAAAGCCTGGTGAAAGCGAAACGGATGCGTTTGTGGCTGGCCATTCTTCCAGTTCCATATCCATTGCCCTTGGTATGGCCAGAGCAAGGACCCTGCGTTGCCAGAATTATAATGTAATTGCTCTTTTAGGCGATGGAGCTGCTACCGGCGGTATGGTCTACGAAGGACTCAATGATGCTGCGGTCAGCAGGGAGCCAATGATTGTTGTGCTGAACGACAATGCAATGTCTATTGATCACAATGTTGGCGGTATGGCAAAACATCTGTCTAAAATTCGTACAAAAGCAAAGTACTTGGGAATGAAAAGACGCTATCGAAGCTTTTTATCCAAAGTTCCCGGTGGACAATGTATTTTGCGCTTGACCGGTAATATAAAAGACCGGGTACGTCGAATGCTCATTCCGGAAACCGTTTTTGAGAGCATGGGCTTTACGTATTTGGGCCCTGTAGACGGTCACGACACAGAAAATCTGATCACACTGCTCAAGATTGCCAGGGATATGCGCAGACCAGTTCTGCTTCACGTGACAACCCAAAAGGGTAGAGGCTATACGCCTGCACAGGAACATCCAAAACTATTTCACGGTGTGGGAAAATTTGACCCGGAAACAGGTGAAGTGTTCGCAAAATCAGCGCCTGGTTTTTCTGACGCATTTGGTCAGGTGATGTGTGAGTTGGCACAGCAGGACGATCGTGTTTGTGCCATTACAGCGGCTATGCCAGGTGGCACGGGTCTTCTGGATTTTAAATCTGCATATCCTTCGCGTATGTTTGATGTTGGTATTGCAGAAGAACATGCTGTTTCTATGTCAGGTGGACTTGCCAAGCAAGGAATGTTTCCCGTAGTTGCGATCTATTCCACGTTTTTGCAAAGAAGCTTTGATATGATATTGCAGGATATCTGTATGCTGAATCTGCATGTTGTGTTTGCAATTGATCGCGCGGGCCTTGTGGGTGAGGACGGGGAAACACACCACGGTGTGTTTGATGTTGGATTTCTTCGCCAGACTCCCAATATGCAGGTTTTGACACCCGGTAGCCTTGCGGAGCTTCAGGATATGATGCGGTGGGCGGTTTTAAAATGTGATGGTCCAGTGGCTGTTCGTTATCCACGAGGTGGCGACAAAGGCTACATCCAATCTGCTTGGGAAGCTGATGGGAGCAGACTTGTAACTTGTCATAGACAAGGAAAGGATGCTTCAATTGTCACCTATGGCACATTATTGCAAAATGCAATTGATGCTGCTGCATTGCTGGCAGATAAAGGAATAGAAACAACCGTATTGAGGCTTTTGAAGGTTAATCCGTTGCCTGTTCAGCAGATCTATGATTCTCTTTCCCAAAGCCACAGAGTTTTTGTTTTAGAAGAAGTTTGCACAGGAAGTGGCGTTGGTCAGGAACTGGCCTACAAACTTTCTAAGTTGGATGGCAGATGTAAAACGGATTGCATAGATCTGGGTCGTAACTTCGTTACCCACGGCAGCGTGGATGCACTCCATAAAGCCCTTGGGCTGGATGGTGCTGCAGTTGCGAAAACAATTGAGGAGGCACTGAAAAATGAAAATTAAAAAACGTTTGGACGTGCTTCTTGTAGAGCGAGGCTATGCAGAAAACCGCACCAAGGCGCAAGCCATTATTATGAGTGGTCAGGTGTATGTTCAGGGGCAGAAGGCAGATAAGCCCGGTACATCCTATGAGGAGACTGCTGAAATCGAAGTTCGTGGCGCTACCTGTCCTTATGTCAGTCGTGGTGGCTTGAAACTGGAAAAAGCATTGCGTGATTTTGGTGTAGATCCGACAGGCTATGTATGTAGTGATTCCGGTGCTTCAACCGGTGGTTTTACGGATTGCCTGTTGCAGCAAGGCGCAAAAAAAGTTTTTGCCATTGATGTGGGCTATGGCCAGCTGGATTGGAAGATTCGATCGGACCCCCGTGTGGTTGTTATGGAGCGTACCAATGTACGTTATGTAACACCGGAACAACTGGGTGAGCCCCTTGATTTGTCCGTTATTGATGTGAGTTTTATTTCCTTGAAAATCGTTCTTCCTGTCATTAAGACCTTCTTGAAATCTACAGGACAGGTTTTGTGCCTGATTAAACCCCAATTTGAAGCAGGCAAAGACAAAGTAGGTAAAAAAGGTGTTGTCCGGGATCCGGAAACGCATAAAGAAGTGCTGGATAATTTCATTGCGTTGACACAGGAAGTCGGCTTTACGATTTTAGGTCTGACATTTTCTCCCGTAAAAGGACCGGAAGGCAATATTGAATTTCTGGCACATTTGACCTTGGATGACAAACCTGGTATCGAACCTGATACACAAGTAGTTGTCGACCAAGCACATAATACATTGAAGGGGTAACCCAATGAAGAAAGTAATTTTAACGCCAAATCCATATCGTGATCGAAATTTTCAAACTGTTCGCACAGCAATGGAAGTTTTGCAAAAAAGCGGTGTGGAAGTGCGGCTTTGTTTGCCTTTCGAGGTAGACAGAAGCTATGATCTGCCCCGTGATTTGCGGTTTTCCTCACTGGACCGTGAATTGACGACTGCTGATGCTGTTGTTTGTTTTGGCGGTGATGGTACGATATTGCATATGGCAAAAGCAGCGACCAAACAAGGTGTTCCTGTGTTGGGCGTGAATATCGGTACGATGGGCTTTATGGCAGAACTGGAGGTTACAGAACTGGAGCAGCTTTCCAGTTTGGCAACAGATCAGTACATAATTGATGAACGCATGATGCTGGATGTGACGGTACACCGCGATCGGGATATTATTTTCCACGATATATGCTTAAATGATGTTGTGATTACAAAAGGTGCTGTTGCGCGTATTGTTCATTTATCAGTATGTTGCGATGGTGTGCAGGCTATGGAATGTGGCGGCGATGGTATCATTGTGGCAACCCCTACCGGATCTACTGCGTATAGTCTTTCTGCCGGCGGCCCAATTGTAGAACCGGAGGCACATAGTATTTTAGTGACCCCTATCTGCGCGCACGATGTTGCCAGCCGTGGGTTTGTGGCCTCTGATAAACGCGTTATCACTGTTGATTTGGTGCGAAATGCCCGTCGTAATGCGTTTTTGTCTGTAGATGGCGGTAAGGCATTGCGGATGAATATGGGCGATGTTGCGACTGTAAAGAAATCCAACTTTACTACAAAGCTAATACGCTTGAAAGACCGCAGCTTTTACGATGTGGTCAATATGAAGTTTAAGAACACGTGAGGTGATATGTTGTGAAAAGTCAAAGACAGGCTAAAATTATGGAAATCATTTCTACGCGCAATGTGGAAACGCAGGAGCAACTTTTAGAACTCCTACAGAATGAGGGCTTCCGTGCAACGCAGGCTACAATTTCCAGAGATATCAAAGAATTGCGGATTGTCAAGGAATTGTCTAGTCTTGGAACATATCGTTATACCACATCAGTAAATGAGGTTTCTGGCTCTTTCACATCCCGTCTGAACACGATTTTCAGAGAATGTGTTACCGGTTTTGATTATGCGCAAAACATTATTGTTGTTCGCACGTTGCCTGGTTTGGCTTCCGCAGCTGGTTCTGCCATCGATACGATGAATTTGAGTACGGTTGTTGGTAGTATTTCTGGCGATGATACCGTGATGATCGTAATGCGGGACAACAATGCTGCCGCTGCATTTTGCGGTGAGATCAAGAATTTGCTTGGATGATTTGGGGGCGATGAGGTGCTAAGTCTTCTGCATATAGAGAATATTGCGGTGATTGAATGCGCCGATATTTCCTTCGATAAGGGTTTTAATATCCTTACAGGTGAAACTGGCGCAGGTAAATCAATCGTAATTGATGCCATTTGCGCTATTCTGGGTGAACGTGCATACCGGGATATGATTCGTACCGGTACGAACAAAGCGTCTGTGCGAGGTGTGTTTACCGATGTTCCGGAACTGCCCTGGTTTGCAGAAAACGGTGTGGAATATGAGCCGGAAACGGTTATTCATCGTGAAATTTATTTAGATGGAAAAAACGTTTGCCGTGTAAACGGCACGCTGGTAACGGTCAACATTTTGCATAAGTTGGGAATCCAGCTGATCAATATTCATGGTCAGCACGATTCTGCATCCTTGTTCGATGAAAATAATCACCTGACCTTTTTAGATGCTTTTGGCAATTTAGCAGATCTCCAAGCTGAATATTTCAATAAGTTTACTGCTTTTTCTGAACTTCGTCATGAAATTGAACGTATGACGATGGATGAAGGTGAGAAATTGCGTCGTATGGAAACCTTGCGTTTTCAGATTGAAGAAATTGAGAAAGCGGAACTTCAGCCAGGGGAAGATGATGCCCTTGAGGCGCGCCGAAAGGTTCTTCAGAATTCTGAGAAGTTAAGTGATGGTTTGAATGTGGCTACGGAATGCCTCTATGGAGGTGAAGATACACACGGTGCAACAGCGCTTTTGGATGCAGCACAGCGTGAACTGGCACGTTTGTCTAAGTATACCGACACATTCGCCGAAATTCAAAGCCGTGTCAGTGACCTTATGTATCAGGTGCAGGATGTGGCAGAGGAAGTTCGGGATGCCAGAGATAGTTTGTCCTATTCCAATGATGAACTTGAGGAAATTGAAAACAGACTGGATATCATCCATCGTTTGCGCCGGAAATACGGTGTTACCTGTGAAGATATTCTTGCCTACCTGGAACAGGCAAAGCAGGAATTGGATGACATTGAATTTGCAGATGACCGCATCGCTCGTTTGAAGATTAAATGTGAGGAAGCGGAAAAGCAGGCAATTATGTCCGCGAAAACATTGCGCAAGCACAGAAAAGAAGCCGCTGAGAAACTTTCTGCAGCAATCTTGACGGAGCTTGCTCAATTGGATATGCCCAGAGTTCAGTTTTCTTGTGAATTTACAGAAATACCCCTTTCGCATAATGGTGCGGATGCAGTTGTATTTTATATGTCTGCCAATGCAGGTGAAGCATTGAAGCCGTTGAGTAAAGTCGCTTCCGGTGGTGAGCTTGCTCGCATTATGTTGGCAATGAAGAACGTTCTTGCGCAGCAGGATCAGGTTGCAACCTTGATTTTTGATGAAGTGGATACCGGTGTATCCGGTCGTGCAGCCCAAAAGGTTGCAGAAAAGCTTCGCAGCGTTGCGCAGAATAAGCAAGTGCTTTGCGTAACGCACTTGCCACAGCTTGCGGCATTGGCGAATACCCACTTGCTGATTTCTAAAGAGGAACGGCAGGGTAGAACCTACACCACGGTGACACCCCTGGATTTGGAGGGTAGAAAACGAGAACTGGCTCGGATCATCGGTGGTGCAAACATTACAGAAACGACCCTGAAAAGCGCTGAGGAAATGCTGAAAGCTTGACAACAGAGGGATTTTCTGTTAGGATAATGCTGTAACACTGTGATGGGAACAAGTATGTTCTCGGCTGAACTTCAGAGACCTGCCGGTTGGTGCGAGGTAGGGTAGGCCGTTTGCAGAATACATCCCGGAGTGGCCGCCTGAAAGATAAGTAGGGTTGGACGGGTTCGCCCGAAACAGCGTTGGTGTCATTGACACTATGAGGGTGCAGTTGCGAGTCTGTGCCGAACCAGAGGTGGTACCGCGTAATTTACGCCCTCTGTCCGTATGGACAGAGGGTTTATTTTTTGGAGGATATTATGAAATTGTATGATGAACTGGTAGCCAGAGGCTTGATTGCACAGGTTACCAATGAGGATGAGATTCGTGAGATGATCGATAACGGCAAAGCTACGTTCTACATTGGCTTTGATCCCACTGCCGATTCTTTGCATGTTGGTCACTTTATGGCGCTTTGTCTGATGAAGCGCTTGCAGATGGCAGGCAACCGCCCCATTGCCCTGATCGGCGGCGGCACTGCTATGATCGGCGACCCTTCCGGCAGAACCGATATGCGTTCTATGATGACTCGTGAAACCATTCAGCACAACTGCGATTGCTTTAAGAAGCAAATGGAGCGCTTTATCGAGTTTGGCGAGGGCAAGGCCCAAATGGTTAACAATGCCGACTGGTTGTTGGATCTGAACTACGTGGATGTGCTGCGTGAGGTTGGTGCTTGCTTCTCGGTCAACAATATGCTTCGTGCAGAGTGCTACAAGCAACGTATGGAGAAAGGTCTTAGCTTCCTGGAATTTAACTATATGATCATGCAGTCCTATGACTTCTACTACCTGTACCAGAACTATGGCTGCAATATGCAGTTCGGCGGTAACGACCAGTGGAGCAATATGCTGGGCGGCACGGAATTGATTCGCCGGAAACTGCAGAAAGATGCTCACGCAATGACCATCACTCTGCTTCTTAACTCCGAGGGCAAGAAGATGGGCAAAACCGCCTCCGGTGCAGTGTGGCTTGACCCCAATAAGACCTCTCCCTTTGATTTCTACCAGTACTGGCGCAATGTTGAGGATGCGGATGTTCTCAAATGCATCCGTATGTTGACCTTCCTGCCTATGGAGCAGATTGATGCAATGTCTGATTGGAAGGATGCCCAGTTGAACACAGCTAAAGAGATCCTCGCATATGAGCTGACGAAGCTTGTCCATGGTGAAGAAGAAGCGGAAAAAGCTCAGGCAGCAGCCAAGGCCCTGTTTGCCGGCGGTGGTGACGATGCCAATATGCCCACTACCGAGATCTCTGCAGAGCAGCTGACCGACGGTAAGATCGGAATCCTCAACCTGATGGTGGCTTGTGGCTTGGCTGGTTCTAACGGTGAGGCTCGCCGTTTGGTGCAACAGGGCGGTGTGTTCGTCAATGACGGAAAAGTCCCTGACCACACCTTTGCGGTCACAGAAGATATGCTCAAAGACGGCGTAAAAATCCGCAAGGGCAAAAAAGTATTCCATAAAGCTGTTTTGGTATAATGTAAGGCGGCAGGCATTCAGCCTGCCGCTTTGTATTTTAGTACAACAAGATGAAAATACCTATGATAGTTTCTTTGGTATTACGCCTAAATATTTTTTATAGACTTTTTACCAAAAAATAGTATAATAGTTTTGTGAAAATATAGAAAGTGGGGTTCTGATATGAAGCTCAACTACAAAAAAACAATTCTTGTTGGCTTTGCCTTTTTTCTGATTATGGCATTCTGGCAGGCATATGATGCTACCATTCCGGTGATCCTTACCAATAAGTTTGGTATGAGTCAAGGCTGGTCTGGTCTGATTATGGCACTGGATAATATTTTAGCCTTGTTTATGCTTCCGCTGTTTGGCGCGCTTTCTGATAAGTGCAAAGCAAAAAGTGGCAAGAGAACACCCTTTATTGTAGTTGGTACGATTATTGCGGCCATTGCTTTGCTGGGACTTGCTTTCGTTGATGGTCAGCAGAAGGAAAATATTGCGGATATTGCGTATATGCGGTTGGATAAAACCGGCATTTACCAAATGCAAAAGGATACTGCGTTGCAGACTCCTGAGGGCGAGGCATTTGTGCTTTCTGAGTTGTATACCCAGGAAGAATTCAATGCTATCGAGTCTGAGGTCGTTGACGCTGAGTCTGGCAAGACTGTGACAAATCCGGAATATACCAATTATGTAGTACCTGCGCGTCAGGCTTGCGCTGCACAGATCACGGCGGAAAATCCTATACCGCTGATCTGGTTTGTTGGTCTGCTTTTGGTCATTCTTGTGGCGATGGCGATCTTCCGTAGTCCTGCGGTTGCTTTGATGCCGGATGTTACAATCAAACCGCTGCGAAGCAAGGCCAATGCAGTGATCAACCTAATGGGCACTGCCGGTGGTATTTTGGTTTTGGTGCTGGGTATCTTGTTTAAGACATCTGCTGTTAATAATCAGTTGATGCGGTACTACGGCTATTATGGTGTCGTTGCCGGTATAATGCTAATTGCACTGTTTGTGTTTGTGACAAGTGTCTGGGAGCCGCTGTGGGCAAAGCAGATGCGCGAGGAAAGTGTGCGCCTTGGACTTGAGGACGAAGAAGAGGAAGTAGGGGAGAACCGCAAACTGACCAAAGGCGAATTTACTTCTTTGATTTTAATCTTGGTGTCTGTTGCTTTATGGTACTTCGGCTATAATGCTGTTACCTCCAAATATGCAGTCTATGCCGGCAACATCCTGAATATGGATTATAATACTACATTGTTGCTGGCGCAGGGCGCCGCTATTGTTGCCTATTTGCCGGCCGGTATTCTGGCATCCAAGATCGGCAGAAAGAAGACCATTCTTGGTGGTGTCGTAATGCTGACGGCTGCCTTTGGCGCAGCATCCTTTATGCGAGCAGGAAGTTCTGCTTTGGTTATGAATATTCTGTTTGCGTTGGCTGGTATCGGTTGGGCGACCATCAATGTAAACTCTTTCCCAATGGTTGTGGAGATGTGCTCCGGCGGCAATATTGGCAAGTACACCGGCTACTATTATACCGCTTCCATGGCCGCACAGATCGCTACACCGGTTCTTTCCGGTATGCTGATGGATATGGATGGTGTGGGTATGACCGTGCTGTTCCCGTATGCAGCTGTTTTTGCGGGCTTGGCATTTGTGACGATGCTGTTTGTCAAGCACGGTGATGCAAAGCCTGAAGCAAAGAAGGGCTTAGAGTCTTTGGATATTGACGATTAATAGGAGAAACTATTTGTGATCTATGCATTCCTGACACTTGCAATTTTGTTGTTACTTGCTATTAGCACAACTATTGGAAGAAGAAACCATCCTGAGCTTAAGAGACTTTCTCTCTGGGCCTATGCGCACCGAGGATTACACGGCGACGGTGTTCCGGAAAACAGCTTAAAAGCTTTTCAGCGGGCTGCTGCAGGGGGGTATGGCGCTGAGCTGGATGTTCATCTGCTTGCAGACGGTAATTTGGCGGTTATCCACGATTGTTCGCTGAAACGTACTGCCGGTGTAGATGTGGTAATTGAAGATTTAACTACAGAGGATCTGGAAAACTACTTTCTTGAGGGAACATTCGAAACTATTCCTGAGCTTTCCAATGTGTTGGAAATATTTAAAGATACTGCACCTTTGATCGTCGAACTGAAATCCTCAGGAAATAATTACGAAGCACTATGCGAAGCTGCCTGTAGATATTTGGATCGTTATGAGGGGGATTATTGCATAGAGTCCTTTGATCCTCGCTGCGTATTGTGGTTTCGTAAGCACAGACCCAATGTGCTCCGTGGCCAGTTAGCTGAGAATTATTTTAAGACGAAAAGTTGCAAATTGCCTGTTGTTTTGAAGTTTATCATGGCTAATCATTTGAGTAATTTCCTGACTTATCCTGATTTTATTGCTTATCGGTATTCAGATCGTAACACGCTTATGACACGCCTTTGCAGAAAAGTGTGGAAGGTTCAAGGTGTTGCGTGGACGATAAAATCCAAGAAGGATTTTGATAATGCCACCAAAGATGGCTGGATTCCAATTTTTGAAAATTTTATTCCGTAAAAGAAAAACACCCTAATGGGTGTTTTTCTTTTACGCAAAAAGGTTATCGATTTTCACTTTGATATCGCTTCGTAATTCACCAAGGGGTAAGCGGCAGGGACCACAATCAAACCCGGCATATTTCATTGCATATTTTAATGGGATGGGGTTTGATTCCTGAAAGAGAAGATCGATATATGGGGACAACTCGCATTGTATAGCTGATGCAGTATCAAAATCACCAGCTAATGCAGCTTCAGCCATAGCGATTGTTTCTTCCGGATATATGTTGGATATTACGGAAATAACGCCTTTTCCTCCCATTGCAATTACCGGAACTGTTTGTTCATCATTTCCGGTCCATATCGTGAATGTATCCCCACAAGTATTCCGTATTTTCGCAATTTTATTAATGTCAGAGGATGCTTCTTTTACACCGACTATATTGGGATGTTTGCTGATCGTTTCATATACGCTTACAGGAATATCGATGCCGGTTCGGGTAGGCACATTATAGACAATAACAGGAATATGGACAGCACTTGCAATTGTAAGATAGTGCTTGCATAAGCCGTCCGGATTTCCTTTGTTGTAGTATGGTGCTACAACAAGCAATGCATCTGCACCGGCTTTTTCGGCTTCAATACTCATTTCTAAGGCGTGTTCTGTGGAGTTTGTTCCTGTCCCGGCTATGATGATCAGGTCGTTACCGACATAAGCCTTCGCTCTGCGAAACATTGTAATTTTTTCTTCGTCGGAAAGGGTGGGGGCTTCACCGGTAGTTCCGGAAAGCACGACGGCACTTATACCGGCCTGGATTTGCCTGCTTAACAGTCGTTCCATTAACGGATAATTGATTTGATTGTTTAAATAAGGTGTAACCAGTGCAGTGCAAACACCGGTAAACACAGGTTGTTTCATTTGCGAACACCTCCAAGACAGCCTATGCGGATACCACGGTTTTTGCGTATTGCAAAATGTTGTAAAATCGGCTATACTATTTGAGAAATCAAAGGGAATTTTGGAGGACGATTTATTGAAAACCCACGATTTTTGGTACAACTTACCTGAGGAATTGATCGCGCAAACCCCACTGGAAAAGCGTGATACTTCCCGGTTGTTGGTTTTAGATAAGAATACCGGTGCAATATCCCATAAGCACTTTTATGATATTTTAGATTATTTGAAGCCAGGGGATTGCCTGGTGATGAATGATTCGCGTGTGCTTCCTGCCAGACTTTTGGGACACAGACCAACCGGCGGTGCTGTAGAACTGCTATTGCTCCGTGATTTGGGTCAGAAACGTTGGGAATGTTTGGCAAAACCCGGTCGCAAACTTCAAAAGGGTCAGGAAGTAATTTTTGGAGACGGGGAGTTGACCGCCACAATTGTGGATACTTGCGAAGATGGCAACCGGATCGTGGAGTTCCGTTTTGAGGGTATTTTCTTGGAAGTGCTGGAACGACTCGGGAAAATGCCACTGCCGCCCTATATCAAGGCGGAACTACAGGATCAGGAACGCTATCAAACCGTTTATTCCCGTGAAGTAGGATCAGCAGCTGCACCGACGGCAGGACTTCACTTTACCCCGGAACTTTTGGATAGAATTCGAGATAAAGGCGTTAAGACGGCTTTTGTGACGTTACATGTCGGTTTGGGTACGTTCCGTCCTGTAAAGGCTGAGGAAATATCAGAGCATCATATGCATAGTGAACTGTGTATGATAAATAGTGAAACTGCGAAGATGCTGAATGATACACGTAGCTCCGGTGGTCGGATCATTTGCGTTGGCACAACATCTTGTCGCACATTGGAATCTCTTGTAGATTGTGATGGCAGTTTCTCTGCTAAGAGCGCCTGGACGGATATTTTTATATTCCCCGGCTATCAGTTCAAAGCAATGAATGGACTTATTACAAATTTTCACCTTCCTGAAAGTACACTTGTAATGCTGGTATCTGCTTTTGCCGGCAGAGAACGAATTTTGCACGCTTATGATGAAGCTGTGAAGGAACGTTACCGCTTTTTCTCCTTTGGTGATGCGATGTTTATTGGATAAGAGGTTGTCTTATGTTTGAATTGTTAAAGACAGAGGGATCTGCACGACGTGGTGTGTTTACCTGTGCGCACGGAACGGTGCAAACCCCCGTATTTATGAATGTTGGCACACAGGGTGCAATCAAAGGCGCGCTCAGTGCTAAAGATCTGAAGGATATTGGATGTCAAGTGGAGCTTTCCAATACGTATCACTTACATCTGCGTCCTGGCGATACCTTGGTCAAAGAATGTGGTGGTCTGCATAAATTTATGACCTGGGATGGCCCTATTTTGACGGATTCCGGCGGATTTCAAGTGTTTTCATTAGCTTCGTTGCGAAAGATCAAAGAAGAGGGCGTTACTTTTGCATCTCATATAGACGGTCATAAAATTTTTATGGGTCCTGAAGAAAGTATGCAAATTCAGTCTAACTTAGGTTCTGATATTTGCATGGCTTTTGATGAGTGCATTGAAAATCCTGCGCCCCGTGCGTATGTTCAGGAAAGTGTTGACCGCACATTCCGTTGGTTGGAGCGTTGTAAAGTCGAAAATGCACGCTTGAATTCGTTGCCTGATACAGTAAATCCGCAGCAAATGCTTTGGGGTATCAATCAAGGTGGTACGTATGCGGATATTCGTGTTGATCATATGAAACGCATTGCAGATTTGGATCTGCCGGGTTATGCAATTGGCGGTTTGGCAGTGGGGGAAACGGCTGAAGAGATGTATGATATTATCGAGGCTGTGGAACCTCATATGCCCAAAGACAAGACCAGATACTTGATGGGTGTGGGTACTCCATCGAATATTATTGAAGCAGTTGCTCGTGGCGTGGATTTCTTTGACTGTGTTATGCCCGCAAGAAATGCTCGTCACGCTAGACTTTTCACCTGGGAAGGTGCAATCAATCTGAAGAATGCAAAGTATCAAAAGGATTTGAACCCGATTGATCCACAATGTGATTGCCCTGTGTGCCGCAGATATTCCAGAGCTTATATTCGCCATTTATTCGTGGCAGAAGAAATGCTGGCTATGCGTCTTTGCGTGATGCATAATCTGTATTTCTATAATAAATTGATGGAAAAAATTCGTAATGCGCTGGATGCGGGAACTTTTGGCGCATTCCGAGCCGAATATTCTGAAAAGTTAGGCAGAAGAATCTAAATTAGGCTTGCTTT
>JAZQWQ010000024.1:0-13535 GCA_045632385.1 Faecousia sp. | reverse complement strand
TCTTCCAGCTGGTCGGGGCGGAGCACCAGGTGACCCTCGGAAATGGTGAACTGGCGAACACGAATCAGACCGTGCATCTCACCGCTGTCCTCGTTACGGAACAGCGTGGAGGTCTCGCCTAAACGCATAGGCAGATCACGGTAAGAACGAGCGCGGTTCAGATAGACCTGATACTGGAAGGGGCAGGTCATAGGACGCAGTGCGAAGCACTCTTTTGTTTCGTCAGAGGGGTCACCCAGCACAAACATACCGTCCAAATAGTGATCCCAGTGACCGGAAATCTTGTAAAGATCGGATTTTGCCATCAGGGGTGTCTTGGTCAGAAGATATCCACGCTTCTGCTCTTCATCTTCGATCCAGCGCTGCAGCTTCTGAATAACTCTTGCGCCCTTGGGCAGCAGGATGGGCAGACCCTGGCCGATCTCTTCCACGGTGGTAAAGAACTCCAGCTCACGACCCAGCTTGTTGTGGTCACGCTTCAGCGCCTCTGCCTGTTTTTCCAAATAAGTTTCCAACTCTTCCTTGGAGGGGAAGCCGATGCCGTAGACACGCTGCAGCATCTTGCGGTTGCTATCGCCGCGCCAGTAAGCGCCGCAGGACTTGGTCAGTTTGAAACCGTTGTGCTTGACTCTGCCGGTGTGGTCCAGGTGAGGGCCAGCGCACAGGTCGGTGAATTCGCCCTGGGTGTAGAAGGAAATGACGGCATCTTCCGGCAGATCTTCGATCAACTCTACCTTATAAGGCTCGTTCTGTGCCTGCATATAGGCAATGGCTTCTGCACGGGGTTTCTCACTGCGCTCCAAACGGACACGCTCCTTGCAGATCTTTTTCATTTCCGCTTCAATCTGCTCCAGATGCTCCGGGGTAAAGGAGAAGGGGGCATCAAAGTCGTAGTACCAGCCCTCATCGATCGCCGGGCCAATGGCCAACTGCACTTCCGGCCACAGGCGCTTGACAGCCTGCGCCATAATATGGGAGCAGGTGTGCCAGTAGGTCTTGCGGTACTCGGGGTTTTCAAAAGTGTACAAAGTTTCTTCGGACATAACAGTTCCTCCTTAATATTGGGGGCAATTTGGCAATAAAAAATACCCCTGCCCCTGACATAATCAGGGGTGGGATACATACTATATAATGTACTCCACGGTTCCACCCTGGTTGCGGACGAGTCCGCCACTCATTGACGCTTTAACGGGCGCTCCCGGAAGGCTATTTCCAACCCTCAGCTCAGAAGTGGTACCATTCCGGGAAAATAACAAAGCCTTGCACCAACCGGCTCTTCTCTGGGTATTTTTCCGACACGTATGTCTTCATCACAGCTGTTTACAAGGCTAAATATACCACGGCAAAGGCTGTCTGTCAATCCCTCCAGTGGAGGAAAAGTCGAGAAAAAACCGGAAAAAATACCTCTCAGTGGTTTACCATAATCCTCGCAAGTAGACAATTTGTCAAAAGTGACATAATTCTGTAAGTTATGTAAACGAATGTTACCATATCTACCAGTTATTGTGCCTGGAATGCCGCTAGACCCGTATATTTGGTGGGCAAGTTTACATAATATTTTTTGCATAATTATGCAAAAAGTTGTAGAAATACCGAGTTTTGCCCAAAAGACTTGACTTTTTTGAAATATTTGTTATAATAACGAGGCTCCTAGGTGGGAGTTGTCTTTTTGTAACTAATTGATACTATTTGTATTTGACTCTGTGAGAAGGAGGTTTTGTCCAATGCAAGCAATTACAGCATTTGTAAGAAAAAGAAAATCTTTGCTGGTGCGTGTGATGTCTGTTGTATTGCCTCTGGTCATTTTGGTGACTCTGTTGGCCACAACGGTATTCGCCCAGAAGACTTATGTAATTACCGATGGCGATCAGGTGAAAGTGTACACCACCTTTGCTTCTGATCCTGTAGCTGTTCTTGGCAGAGCCGGTGTGGAGTTGGGTGAGGATGACTCTTATACCACTACTCCCGGTGACGGTGTTTCTGAAATCACAGTACAGCGCAACCAAAGCATTTTGATCCGCTTCTGCGGAGAGGAAGTGAAAGCAGCAAGCTACGGCGAAAGCCTGAACGATCTGCTGACTCGTTTGGATATACCGACCTCTGGGGATTATGTTGTGTCTATGCCTTTGCAGACCCAGACCTTTGATGGTATGGAAGTAACAGTGGACTGCGTTGTGGAGATGCGGCAGACCCACACTGTGGATATCCCCTATGAAACGGTAGAGTGTATGGATCCCAACCTGCCTGCAGGTACCAAGCAGGTGAAGGTGCAGGGTGTAAATGGTCAGCTGCTGAAGACTGCAAACGTTACCTATGTCAACTCGCAGCAGACTTCCAGCGCTGTGATTGAAGAAAAGGTCGTGCAGCAGCCGGTAAATGAGATTGTTTTGGTAGGAACCGGTGAGGCTGTGAACGAAAAATCTACGGCTCCTGCCATTGGCAACGGTGTGATCGTTACTGCCGACGGAGAGGTGCTGACTTATAGCCGCAAGGAAAAATTCCGCGCAACTGCTTATACCCACACCGATGCCGGCTGTGATATGACGACCGCTACCGGTACAACTGTCCGTGTTGGCGCCATCGCGGTTGATCCCCGGCTGATCGCATACGGAACGCGTATGTTCATCGTTTCCAACGACGGAAAGTACATTTACGGTATTGCTACGGCAGAGGACTGCGGCGGCGGTATCAAGGGTGACCAGGTGGACCTGTATTTCCCCACCACCAAGGAATGTTTCCAGTTTGGCAAGCGTGCCGTTACCATTTATTTCTTAGACTGATAAATACATTGAAATATCGCCTTTCTCTTGATATAATAGTTGCAATCGTGGCTGTTGTAATTGAGAGGAAGGCGATTTTTTATGATAGAAGTATGCAACATCGGTGTGATGAAACCCCTTTTGGCAGAACACGGCTTCCATTTTTCCAAGGCAAAGGGACAAAATTTCCTGATCGCACCCTGGGTGCCGGAACGGATCGCAGAGGATTCCGGTGTGGATGCCACAGCCGGAGTGCTGGAGATCGGCCCGGGCATCGGTCCTTTGACCCAACAGCTGGCACTGCGGGCAGGGAAGGTCTGCGCTGTGGAAGTGGACAACCGGTTAAAGCCTATTTTGGCGCTGACCGTTGGTGAGTTTTCCAATTTGGAAATCCTGTGGGACGATATTCTTAAGCAGGATATTGCCCAGCTTGTAAAAGAAAAGTTTGCAGGCCTGCGGCCTATGGCTTGTGCCAATCTTCCGTATTATATTACATCGCCCATTCTCACAGCCCTTCTGGAAGCAGAGTGCTTTGAAACAGTGACGGTTATGGTGCAAAAAGAGGTGGCTCAGCGAATCGCTGCTAAGCCCGGTACAGCCGATTACAGCGCATTTACAATCTTTTGCCAGTACTATGCCCAGCCGGAAATTTTGTTCGATGTGCCGGCAGGTTGCTTTATGCCCCAGCCGAAAGTGACCTCGGCTGTGATTGCTTTGCATATTCGTAAGGAATTCCCCTGGCAGATCGATAACAAGGAAATTTTCTTCCGGACGGTCCGGGCCAGCTTTGCGATGCGCAGAAAGACCTTGCAAAACGGTCTGGCTTCCGGTTTCCCGGAGCTAGGAAAAGCCGGTGCAGCAGAGGTGCTGACCAGCTGTGGCTTTGCCCCTACGGTAAGAGGCGAAACCTTAAGCATCGGTGAATTTGCAGCCATCGCCAATGAGATCAACAGGAGAAAAAACAATGGTTAAGTATTTGTTTCTGGATATGGATGACACCATTCTGGACTTCCACAAAGCAGAAGCGGTGGCGATTCGTAAGACCCTTGCCGGTTTCGGTGTAGAACCTACCCCGGAAATCTGCCAGCGCTACAGCGAAATTAACGACTGGCACTGGAAAGCGCTGGAGCGAAAAGAAATCACCCGGGAGCAGGTGCTCACCGGGCGATTTGAAGTACTCTTTGGCCAGTTGGGTGTGGCGGTAGATCCCAAGGAATGTGCTGCCTGCTATACAAAGAACTTGGCGCAGGGCGATTTTATTCTCCCTGGGGCGGTGGAAGTGCTGGAAAAGCTACAGGGCAAATATGCACTGTACTTAGCCAGCAACGGCACCACCTGGGTGCAGAAGGAGCGTATTGCCGGTTCCGGAATTGGCAAATACTTTGACGATATTTTTATCTCCCAGGAAATGGGTGCAAATAAGCCGGCACTGGAATTTTTCAATGCCTGCTTCCAAAAGATCCCCGGATTTTCCAAGGAAAATGCTCTGATCGTGGGTGACAGTCTGACTTCGGATATTTTGGGCGGCAAAAATGCCGGGATCGCAACCTGCTGGTATAATCCCAAGGGAAAGCCCCAAAACCCGGAAATCGTGCCGGATCACGAAATTGCAGCCCTTGCAGATCTGCTTCCCCTGTTGGAGCGCTTATAATTTTACAGGCACAGGTTTCCCAATTTCCATACTGACTTTGGTAACCTGACAACCCATTGCCAGTACCTGTCCCCCGGCAGCCCCCGCCTCCCGTCAAGCTTTTCCAAAAGCTGGATCTGTAGCGTCATTGGGATGCAGATAGACTACATTGTCCATCTGGATCACAAACAGCACATAAGCGCCAAACCCCTCCCGGGCTGCTTTGGCAAGCCCTTGTAAATGCTTAACACCCCGCGTGGTCGGCGCATCGGGAAAGGTGCAAATGCCGTCCTGCTCCAGCGTAACACCCTTGACCTCTAAAAAGCAGGTCATACCATCTTTTTGGAAGGAAAAATCAAACCGGGAATCGCCCTGGAAGGTTTCTGCTTTGATGTTTTGAATATCTCCCAGACCGCCCATCTGTAACCACTCGCCCACAGCAATATTCGGCGCCTGGGAATCCATATTGATCAGCCTTTCGCTCTTTTGTACGGCGATTAGATCAAATTTCGTTTTTCGTTCAGGGTTCTGGGCGACCTGACAAAAAACCTCCACCCCGGGAATCAGCAGTTCCCGGCAACGACCGGTATTTTTTACGTGACAAATCTCTGTCTTGCCCCCAATTTCTACGTGGGCAATAAATCGGTTCGGCCGGGCAAGGAACTTGCCTGCCACCATATGGGAATACTGCATTTGCCCCACCACCTTTCTAAAACTATCATACCAAACCCAACCTAAAAAGCCAAGAAAAATTATCAGGAGAACCTTATGATCGCCAATTACCATACCCATACACCTCGGTGCAAACATGCAGAGGGTGCGGAGGAAAGCTATATCCAGGCGGCATTGGATGCCCAAATGGAAATTTTGGGTTTTTCCGATCACGCTCCGCAGTTTTACCCGGACGGCCGTATTTCGAGGATTCGTATGCTCCCGGAAGAACTGCCGGAGTACGTCAGCACCTTGCAAGCACTCCGCAGCCAATACGGACAGAGGCTGCAAATGCACATCGGCTTGGAGACAGAATACTATCCGGCCTTGTTTCCGCAGCTGCTTTCCTATGCCCGGGACAATGGCATAGAATACTTAATTTTGGGTCAGCATTGGTGCGGCAACGAGATTGGAGAGCCCTATAATGGCTGGGAAACAGCCGAGGAAGATTTGCTGGCCCGGTATTGTCATCAAGTGGCAGATGCAATGCAGACAGGTCTGTTTACCTATATTGCCCATCCGGACATCCTGAATTTTGTGGGAGATGCAGATGTGTATGCCAAGCATATCCGGTTTTTGTGCAAGGAAGCCAAGAATAATCAAATCCCCTTGGAGATCAACTTGTTGGGAATGGCGAATGATAAGAATTATCCAAATCCGTCCTTTTGGCGCATAGCCGGGGAGGAGGGCTGCTTGACGGTACTGGGTGCAGATGCGCACAAGCCGGAAGGTTTGCTTGTTCCGGAGTTGGAGGACAGAGCAAGAGCGCTGGTAAAAGCTTGTGATCTGCAACTTTTGGACAAAGTACAATTGCAAAGGATTTATTGAGCCGTAAAAAACGCAGAAAGGTCTTGACTTTTTTTCTGAGTGTGATATAATGCAAAGGCTTAACGGAGGCTTAGCTCAGCTGGTTAGAGCGCATGCTTCACACGCATGAGGTCGATGGTTCGAGTCCATTAGTCTCCACCATGAAAACACCGTAATTGTGATACCACAATTACGGTGTTTTCAGCTAAATTCGGCTTGCGCCGAGCTAAATTGCCTGCCGGCAGCTAAATTCCTGACGGAGCTAAATTGGGTTTCGCCCAGCTATATAGCCGAATTTAATTTAGCTTTACGAAGTGAAATTTAGCTGCGAGCATAGCGAGCAATTTCACTACGAAGTAATTTAGCTAATGACAATCTTCCTGATTTGTGATATGTTTATTACAAAGGAGCTGATTTGAATGGCAGAAAGTATTATGCAGAATAAAGCAAAATACTTTGCTACAAAGACCAGCAAAGAGATATTTCATAAGTTATTAAACCGTTAATGGAGGTATAAAATATGTTAAAATATGAAATCGAAGGCGGTCATTTGCCTGTTGTGATCTGTTATCCGGAAGCAGGTCAGACCCTTTGTACCCAAAGTGGCGCGATGAGCTGGATGAGTCCGAATATGCATATGGAAACCAACAGCGGTGGCGGCATCAGGAAAATGCTGGGCAGACTCTTCTCCGGAGACAGTATTTTTATGAATGAATATACCCCCCAGGGCGGCAGCGGTATGATCGCTTTTGCGTCTTCTTTCCCCGGCTCGATCATTCCCTATGAGGTTACCCCCGGTAACGGAATTATCGTGCAAAAGTCCGGCTTCCTGGCAATGGAGAAGGGCTTGGAACTGTCTTTGTATTTTCAGCGGTCTTTAGGTTCCGGCTTTTTTGGTGGCGAAGGCTTCATTATGCAGAAGATCTCCGGCAACGGTCTGGCCTTTATCGAGATCGACGGCCACTGTAAGGAATACACCCTGCAGCCCGGCGAAAGCATCATCGTGGACACCGGTTACCTGGCCGCTATGAGCGAAAGCTGCCAGATGGATATTCAGACCGTTCGAGGCATTAAAAATGCGCTCTTTGGTGGCGAAGGCATCTTCCACACCCGTATTACCGGCCCGGGCAAGGTCTACATCCAGTCTATGCCCATCATCAATACCGCCCAGCGGCTGATCCCCTATATGCCCAAATCTTCTTCCGGCAGTGACAGCGACGGTATCAACATCAGCTTCGGCAGCAAATAATTCTGCGATACAAAAATGACCGTCAACAGACGGTCATTTTTTGTGGCATTTTCAAATCAAGTATGCTATACTTTTGTCAGGAGCGTGATAATTATGATTTTTCCAAAAAAAGAAGAGCAAACGCTGGCTGAAGAACTGTTCCGCAATCCTACCAGTGAATACCGCGCTGCGCCTTTCTGGGCGTGGAACAGCAAGCTGGATGCAGCTGAACTGGATTGGCAGCTGGAAATATTCAAAAAAATGGGTATGGGTGGTACGCACCTGCACGTGCGGACCGGGATGGAAACCCCGTACTTAAGCCAGGAACATATGGATATGGTGAAGCACTGCGTGGAAAAGAGTCGTCAGGAAGGCTTACTCACCTGGCTGTATGACGAGGACAGATGGCCCTCCGGTGCTGCCGGCGGTTTGCTCACCAGGGAAGAAAAGAACCGGGCAAAGTACCTGCTCTTTACCCCTAATCCTTATACCCCCGGTCAGGAACTTTTCGATTCCCGGGCAGGCGCGGCGGCTGCCCATATTACCGACCGTTCCAATAATGGTTACCTGCTTGCCTGTTATGATGTGGTTCTGGACAAAAACGGTTGCCTGCAGTCAGCTAAGCGGATTGGGGAAAAGGAGGAAGCCCGGGGCACAAAATGGTATGCCTATGTGGAGACCCCGATTCCCAGCCCCTGGTTCCAGAACCAGACCTATGCCGATACGCTGCGCCGGGAAACCATGGCGGAGTTTATTGACCTTACCTACGAAGCGTATAAGAAAAATGTGGGCAAGGATTTTGGTGGCATCATCCCGGCTGTTTTCACCGATGAGCCCCAGATTGTCACCAAAAAAGGCTTGGATAGCCCCACAGATACTGCTGATGCCTTCCTGCCCTGGACAGAGTGCGTACCTCAGACCTATCAGGAAGTCTATGGCGAGGATATTTTGCAGAAGCTTCCGGAGCTTTTGTGGGAACTTCCGGATGGCAAGGTGTCCGTCACCCGCTATCGTTACCACGACCATATTTGCGAGCTGTTTGTCAGCGCTTTTCTGGATCAGTGCGGCAATTGGTGCCGGAAAAACGGCTTGACCTTTACCGGTCACGTGATGGGCGAAGCCCACTTGGTAGGGCAGACCAAAGCCCAGGGCGAAACGATGCGCTCCTACCGCAGCTTTC
The DNA here is from genome assembly GCA_045632385.1 of Faecousia sp. GTDB lineage: Bacteria > Bacillota > Clostridia > Oscillospirales > Oscillospiraceae > Faecousia. The sequence goes on along the minus strand of JAZQWQ010000024.1, from coordinate 5,220 downwards.
AGCTCCCCGGCATCGATATGCTCTGCAACAAAACGGAATATACCACCGCCAAGCAGGCTCAGTCTGCTGCCCGCCAGTACGGTCGGGAAGGTATCATGTGCGAGTGCTATGGTGTTACCGGGTGGGATTGCGATTTCAGAACCTACAAATTCCAGGGTGACTGGCTGGCATCTCAGGGCGTAGTCGTTCGGGTGCCCCATTTATCCTATATGTCTATGAAGGGCGAGGCCAAACGTGACTTCCCAGCTTCTATTCACTATCAGTCTCCCTGGTGGAAGGATTATCCCCAGGTAGAGGATCATTTTGCCCGATTAGGGACTGCCTTGACCAGAGGTAAGCCCCAGGTTCGGCTGGGTGTCATTCACCCTGTCGAAAGTGTTTGGATTCGTTTTGGCCCTACCGATCAAACGGATGGTTACCGTAAGCAGCTGCACGAAAACTTCCAGAGCCTGACCCAGTGGCTGCTGATGGGCAACGTGGACTTTGATTTTATCAGCGAGTCCTTGCTGCCGGAGCAGTGCGCCCAGGGCAGTGCGCCCCTGCAGGTAGGACAGATGGCATACGATATGGTCTTAGTGCCCGGTTGCGAGACACTACGCAGTACCACCCTGGAGCGTTTGGAGCAGTTTCATAAAGCCGGCGGTCAGCTGGTATTCTTGGGCGATGCGCCTAAATTTGTGGACGCGGTGGAAAGTGACCGCCCTGGAAAGCTTTGGGAAGCGGCACAGCACATCCAGTTTGCTAAAAACGATGTTCTGAGTGCGGTAGAACCTGTCCGCGCTGTAAAAATCGTGGGTAAGAACTATGCGCTGACAGACAACTTAATGCACCAGCTGCGTAAAGACGGAGAGGACTTGTGGCTCTTTGTTGCCCACGGTCAAATGCCGGCAAATCGGGATGTGCCGACGTGCCAGGAAGTGACGATTTCTCTGCCTGGAGCGTACGGTGTTTTGCGGTATGACAGTCAAACCGGAGAAATTACCCCGATGCAGTCCGAAATTGTTGACGGAAAAACGATTGTAAGAACCAAACTTTACGACTTGGATAGCCTGCTTTTGCGCTATACAGCCCCTGAAAATGTAGCAAAACCAGAAGAAAAAGCTGCCCCCAAAAAAGAAAGAGCTTTGCCTGTACCGCAGCAAGTAGTTTACCGGCTGGACGAGCCGAACGTGCTGCTCTTAGACAAGGCACAGTATGCTTTTGCGGGCGAGGAATATGCTCCGGAAACAGAGCTTCTTCGGGCAGACAGCGACCTGCGGCAGCGGCTGGGTTGGCCTTTGCGCCAAGAAAGCGTAGCGCAACCCTGGTCAATCCAGGAGGATGAGGAACCCAAAACGGTGCGTCTTCGCTTCCGGATTTTCTGCCAAGAGGAATTTGCAGAAGTAAAGCTTGCTTTGGAAGAAGTGGAGAACACAAGAATTTACCTGAACGGACAGGAAATTCCTTCTGTACCCCAGGGCTGGTATGTGGATAAAGCTATTCGCACTGTGGACTTGGGCGCACTTCAAAAGGGTGAAAACATTCTGGAGTTGGAAACGCCTTTCAGCCGCAGAATTGGCTTGGAATGGTGCTATCTGCTGGGGAATTTTGACGTGCAGGTTTTCGGCGAATATCGTTGCCTGCTTCCTAAGTCCGGATACCTTGGTTTTGGGGATGTTACAAGCCAGGGACTTGCTCACTACGGCGGCAATATTACCTATTGTATTCCTGTGAAAACCAATGGTGGATCGCTGACTGTAACCGTGCCGCACTATGCCGGCACCGGCTTGCGCTGCAGCCTGAACGGACAACAGAAGTATATCCTTTATCCCCCTTACCGGACGGAGTTTGACGATCTGCCCGCCGGAGCGCATACTTTGGAAATTACCCTCCTGGGCAATCGTCAGAACAGCTTTGGCCCTGTCCACTGGGCAGACCAGAAAAATATCTGGGTCAATGCCAACTCCTGGCGCTCTGCAGGTTCCGCCTGGACAGAGAGCTACCGGCTGAAAGAGTTGGGAATTATTTCTGCACCGGTAATCGCGGAAACCCACGCGAATGATTGACAATTGTTTTTGCCTGTGATAGAATAGCTTAGATTTGTGTAGTGATACCTTGCGTTTTTTGAAAAGAGGGAAAGGGTATATGCAAGAAGGAATAGAAATTAACTTGCTTGACCTTGGCAGGGTTTTGGCAAAAAAAGTTTGGATTGTGCTACTGGCGGCAGTTGTTTGCTGCGGCGCGGTGCTTTTGTATACAGCAAATTTTGTGCCGCCTCAGTACAGGGCCAGCGTGACCATGTATGTGAATAACAAAGCTAACCAGGATAGCAACAACATCACTTCCGGTGAACTTTCGGTTGCGCTTAAGCTGGTTGATACGTATATTAACATTATCAAAAGTGACCGGGTGCTGGATAAAGTGGTGGCGGAGACCGGAACCGGTATCAGCACTGAGAAATTGAAAATGATGATTTCTGCAGCATCTTTAAATGAAACAGAGATGTTTGAAGTTACGGTAACCAGCCGGGAACCTAAGCTCTCAGCTGACTTGGCCAATGCAATTGCCCATATCGCGCCTGCCGAGATTTCTCAGATCATTCAGGGCAGCTCCGCTGAGATTGTGGACTATGCAAAGGCACCCAAGACTTATAGCAGTCCCAACTATTCCTCCAGAGGAACGTTAGGTTTTGCGATAGGTGCGCTGCTGGCAATTTTGGCAATCTTTCTTGTACACGCATTGGATGTGCGCGTGAAGAATGAGGAGGATTTGGCGGCAATTTGCTCTGTACCGGTGCTGGGAACAATCCCGGATGTGTTGGAAATTGTGAAGAAAACTAGTAGACAAAGGAATTGATTGAATGTTTTTCAAAAAAAATGAGAAGCTGAAGTCTCCGGAATTGTTGGGCGGTTCAAAGCGAAAACTGCTGATTAAAAATGATAATTTTGCGGTTCGAGAGGCCTATAAAACACTCAGAACCAATGTGCGGTTCTGCTTGCAGAAAGATCGTTGTAAACGGATTTGTATCACCAGCGCAATGTCTGGCGAGGGAAAAAGCATCACGTTTTTAAATTTGGCGATTTCTATTGCAGAGGCGGGGCAGAAGGTGCTTTTGATCGATGCGGATTTGCGCCGTCCGGCTGTGGCAAGACTAACGGGCAAAATGGCGATCCCCGGACTTTCCAATGTCCTGGCGGGCCTGGCGACCCAGGAAGAGGCTATCCGCCGGGAGGTTTATCCTAATCTGGATATTATTTTCTCCGGGGATATTCCCCCCAACCCTTCAGAACTTTTGGGCACGGATACCTTCCGTTCATTGATTGAGGAGCTTTCTCGGAAGTATGAATATATTCTCATCGATGCGCCTCCTGTAAATGTGGTATCGGATGCATGTATCATTGCCAACTGTGTGGACGGTGTGTTGGTATTGGTGCGTCAGGGTCACTCTAGAAAGGACTATGTGAAGCAGGCAGTGAACAATCTGCAGTTGACAGGCGCAAGGGTTTTGGGCTTCGTGCTCAATGGTGTACAATTGGAAACCGGCCAGAAATATGGCTATTATGAATAATATAGGAATGACAACGTTATGAAAAACAAGAAAAATATGTATATTCTTTTGGCAGTCCTGGCAGTTATTTTGGTGGCAGTGATTGTGGTAGCAATCGTGCTGCTGAGCAAAAACGGAACTGCAGCCCAGGGTGGCACAACGACTACAGCAACGACCGAACAGGGCACAGTTGGAGAAGGAACGGTAACAGAGGGTGCAGAGGCAGATCCTACCAGCGGTGACAGCAGTGACCCCACAGAGGGTTCTGAACAGAAGCCCACAAAGCAACCGGAAACTACGGATCCTTCTGTCGACGTAGATCCGGATACCACAGAGCCCAGCAAAGGTGGTAACCAGGAAGACAAGACAGAAATCGATTTTGACGATCTGTTGGGTTAATGTACAAAAATCCCGGAATGCAAGCACATTCCGGGATTTGTTTTATCCATTTGTCCGTTCACTGTATAAGGCACTTCCCAAAATCAGGATAGAACCGAAAATATTGACGGGGGTCATAGGTTCTTTCAATAGTAGCGCAGAAAGAATAACGGCGATCACAGGGTCTAAGTAGCAAAGCACACTGATTGTCTTGGTGCTGAGTTTTTCGATAGAGCCGAAATACATCCAGTAAGCAATGCCTGTGTGGAGGATGCCGACCACCAGTAGCAATACCCATTGAAAACCTGTCAGGTGAAAGCTTGCGACGTTTTCTGTCAGCAGTAGATACGGGAGGATGACCACAGCAGCACTGAAAAGCTGTAACACGGTTTTGTCATAAGCACTCATAGGGGAGAGCTTCTTGTTGAGAAACATCACGCTGGCATACAAAACGGCAGCGCCCAAACCAAACCCAATGCCGATCAACTCTTTTGTTTGGGGGATATTTCCTTCCACAACACCGGAAATGCAAATCAGACCGATCAGTGCAACACCGACGCAGGAGAGTTTCTTTGCGGTCAGTTTTTCGCCCAACAGGGGAGAAGCCAGCAGAAGCAGCAGCGGCGCTAAATAGTAGCATACAGTGGCGGTGGCCACCGTGGTGTAGCGATAGCTTTCAAAAAGCAAGATCCAGTTAAAGCCCATAGCTGCGCCGGAAGTTATCAAAATCGGCAAGTTGGCTTTGATCGCATCCTTTCCCAGCTTCTTTCCGGAAAGTAAAATTACAGCAACTAAAAAAATAAGACCCAAAACCGCCCGGCAAAAAGCAATGGCCGAAGCCGGTAATGGAATATAACGCACGAAAATGCCAATTGTACCAAAGATGCCCATAGCACCCAGCAACATTCCTTTTTCTTTCGTCAATGCGGACACTCCCTTTCGCGGTACGATAGTAGCAAATTCTGTGCAAAATGTCAAATGTTTATGCTACAAAGACAAAAATCCTATAGAAAAGGACAAAAATGCAAAATAGTGCTTGACAAGTAGGACTACCCGTGCTAGTATAATGAAAAATTGAATCGCTCAGATAGAGGCGCGGGTTTCAAGAGTAACCTTCGGCAAGGCCAGGCAGCCGCCGAAGAAGAAAGGGGAAACCGCCGAAGTGCGGAAAATGCCTGAATTTTCCAAGCTGGGTCGTCAGAGAATATCTGCCGGACTGTCACAAACCTTTGTGAAGCGCTATCGAAGCAGAAACGCAAGAATCTTACTATACTTGTCTTTTCTGTTGGATCGCTGATCAAAGCGGTCCAATTTTT
>JAZQWQ010000023.1:0-10673 GCA_045632385.1 Faecousia sp. | reverse complement strand
TACAGGTCGCCGGTCATAATGCCGCTTTCAATGGTATCGATGGTTGCCTTTTGTTTGCAATATAAAATATTTCAAATTCCCATTTATAGAGCTGTTGCAAATTCGCATCGCACTCACACGCTCCCCCTCTGGGGGAGCTGGCACGGCGTAAGCCGTGACTGAGAGGGTGTCCTAAGCTTAGTAAACCCTCTCCGGCAGCACTTTCAGCGCTGCCACCTCTCCCAAAGGGAGAGGGTGCGGCTTCGCCGCCAACAGCTCGCTAAACCGGGACTTAGTCGATAATGATGCCCTGGGGGCGGCGGGTGATATGCTCCAGCACACGGCAGCAGAGGCAGTGGTCATAGTACCGCTCGATCTCGAATTCATACTTACCAAACTCCCGCTCATACTGCTTTGCCAGCTCGATGGCCTTGTAATTCTGTCCCTTGGCCTTGCAGATCATGATCTTGGCAAACCATTCCACCATTTCCGCATGACGGATCAGCAGCCGCCAGGAAACGGTCTGGGGACGGTTAGGCATCCGCAGGTGCTTATTGGCCAGCGCCCGCTCACGGGCCGCCAGCTCAAAGAGCTGCTCCAGCTGGGGAACGCGCTCCGGGTCATAATAGGTAGAGATCCGCTTATCCTTGGAGCGAACGCCCTCCATATAAGCAAAGTCGAAGGTATCGGAGATGGCCTTCAGCAGCTCATACGCCTGCTTCCAATCGCTCCCGTAGATGTGGCTGAAGTAGTCCTCCAGCACCGCATCAAAGTCGCAATCCCGGTTCATCAGGGTCTCGGCATAGATATAAGTGGGGAAGCAGTTGGGGAAGGCGCTTCTCTGAGAGCCATCCTCCATGCAGCCATGGATGCCCATGACCTTAAGGCTGCGGACATCCTCATACAGCCGACGAGCCAATGCGATGCCACCCGGCTCCAGGAACTGATGCCGCCAGAAGTGGTACTCGAAATTACACACCGTGCCATGCCAGATCTTCTTGTACTCCCGGAAGAGGGCATAACCTTCCTCGGTGGTCGGTTCTCTCCACTTGTTGCGCTCATAGGGAACCAGGGGCGGGATGGGCGTATCCTCAGTGACGCTGCTCTGGTAATCTCTGGTGATGGGCGCATAGGTCATCACGAACCGCTTGGGGTTGTTGATACGCACCTTCTCCGGGGCGAAATAGGTGTCCATATAGCTGATGAAGGTCAGACGAGTGGGGAGGTTTCTTGCGGTCAGCTTGGCATCCGCCTCGTTGAGCACCGTCCAGAACCAGTCCGCAGGACGCATCTTCACGCATTCCTCGCACTCGCAATGGTTTCTGCTGCCGTCTGCCAGATAGACACTCAGGAAGGTCATATTGGTGTGGTTTGCGGCATAGTCCACGATCATATCGGTGATCTTGTCCCGCACATCCTGCCGGGACATACAGACCTGGGTATAGATCGGCACATTGCAGTAGAAATCACGCTTGCCGTTGAGCATAGCCAGCATAGACTTATCGAAGTCATCATACTCGCCCAGATCGTAGGTGTTGTTGGTGTTGTTATTGGGGTTGAAGCCGAAGGCCTTGCAGGTCCAGCCATGACCGATGGCAGGCAGAATGAGACCTCTGCGGTTGATCTCCACCTCGCACTGGCGGCGCCACTGGGTCACCTGCTCCTCATTGGCTTCCTCGGAGGGACGGTTATATTCATTGTAGGGGTGGGCGTAGTAGCGGTTATAGTAGCCCATGGGAATGAACCACTCCACGGCGAAGGTGTTCATTTCCAGCTTGGGGTAAAATTCGATGCACTCCAGCATGTTATACTGGGCCACGCTGCCCTCGTCGCAGAAGCCACGCATACGGTGGTCGGCAGCCTTGTGATAAGAAACGGGCTGCAGCGCATCCACCATGGGAACATAGTCGCCGTCCGGGCCGGGGTAGAGCCAGCGGCAGCCGTTTTCCCGGAGCATCCGGTAGACGGAAAACAGCACGGAGCGGGGGTTGGAGCCTGCCAAAATACCGCCGACCGCATCGGTTTCCACATGGATGATATCGTCCAGCACCACATCTTCCGCAGCATTGGGCAGACCGAAGTCCTCCAAAAGACCCAGCCGGAAGCCGGTGGTTGCCTCGGGATCGTAGGCAATATCGATCTCGCCGCACTCGGGCATCATCATCCGCAGGTACTTTTTCAGTTCCTGGGCTGCGTACTCAATGGCGGAATCATTGCGTAAACGGTAAATTTTCAGCATAAGAAATCCTCCTATGGTTTTGATGCTCTTATCATACACCAACAAAACGGATTGTCAATAGAAGAATATCGTTTTTTTTGCCGCTTCGTTCGATTTTCTGATAGGAATATTCTTCTGTAGGGGAGGGTCTTGACCCTCCCGGTGATTTTGTACTACAAAATCACATTGCAGCAAGAAAATCTACCGTTATTTCCTTACATAACAAAAATCCGCTTTCTTACGAAAGCGGATTTTAAATTTATTTACATAATTTCATCAATATGTATTTTCACTCCGCGCTCCCTAAGTTTTTTCTGAAGAAGCGACACATCAATCGTGGTAAAATCGCTTGACATTGCGGCAGCAACCCCTGCAGCTTCCCCTGTAACAGCGCAACAAGGTATCACTCGCATAACGTCCCAAAGCGTTTCATTAACAGAAGTGCATCTGCCTGCACAAGCAAGATTTTTAATGCTCGCGCAATAGAGTGTGCTAAACGGTACTTCGTATATCGGTCCTCTCTTTTTCCAATTAGAAACCATACCTATAGAATCATCAAATCGGGTATGCATTTCCTTATCCGAAAGTTCATACTGACCTACAATTTTTCTCGTCATTCTTATCTGAGGGATAGTCGCGATAGTTGTAGGCATAAGAGTTGGATCTTCTGCTCTTCGTTTTACAATATCGTTGTAAGTAGAATTATGCGAAAGGCAAACCTGTTCAGAAAGTTCACTACCGTCGAGGCCTGAAAATCTTCTGTCAATAAGTGGGCGCGGAGCATTACGCGTTGTTTTCTCCTCATCCGGAATATCACAGGGCCCGAGCGCATTGAGCCTATATCCTTCTTTACCGACATAGTAATACCATGCGGCAAGAACATTCCCTTGATTAAACGTTTTTGTCGGAACTCCTGCAAGCCATGCAATATCACAGTCACCTGTCGCATCAACCACCGAGGAAACCTTATATGCAAGTCTTCCCGATTTATTTTCGGTTATTAGGTGGTTAATTTTGGAGTCTTTTACATCTACTCCTACAACGTATGTACCGTACAATATATCCACTCCGGCGGAAAGAAGTTCGCGTTCTGCAAGAATGGCAAAAAGCTGAGGATTATACTGGACTTCAAACCTTTTTGTAGTCTCGTTACATTCTCCTACACCGTCAAGCCAGTTTTCCGGATATCTACCCTCTGCCCCCATAGATATTGAAAGTTTGAGAAGTTCTTCTGCTATGCCAAACGAAACCTGATGTCCAAATCCGTCACAAAGCGGAAGATAAATCGTAACAAGCCCTGCCGTGCCAAGGCCACCAAGCATATATTGCTTTTCGAAAAGAACAGTGCGCTTTCCCTCACGAGCAGCAGCGAGCGCTGCAGAAATTCCTGCGAAACCTCCGCCACACACAGCAACATCATATTCTTTTGCAATTTTAGTTTCTATACTTTCTTTTATGAACATACAAATCACCTCTTAAAACACAATAAGAATTTTTTATTCTGTCGGAAAGAAGCGTATGCCCCAGTCCGTCTATAGCATAACGTTCCCTATCCTCTTTAATTTCGGGCTGTATCATGCTGTTTTTTGAAAAGATCAAGAACAACTACAAATGAATAAACAACAAAAAGAAGAATCGTTTACATGGTGCAAGCACGAAAAGGAGACTCCCCTTGTTCGTAAATCTCCTTGATTTTCTTAAAAACATGCGCCGGTTTCGTCGAACCAAACAAAAGAAATTTCTTCACCGTCAATTAACCATTTTGCGGGAGTGGCGTTATACTGCCAATCAAGCGGAATGGCAACATTCTTTTGCTCGGATGCAAATTTATACATTTCCTTCATGTAGGAAAATTCCTCGTCTGTGAAAGCACCGTCGGGTGCAGATACGAAGAGAGGGGTGCCACTTTTGGCAAGGAGTGTGACCCATTCTTTATTAAGAGAGAAAGGAATCATGTCCTTTTTAAAACCTACACAGTCAGCATCTACTGTGTAGAATTTTCCGTTTTGCGGCAGACGGAAGGCAAGGGTATTGACACCCATACGACGGGTTCTGTCAAATTCCATACCACTGGTATCGTCGCCTATGCGGTTGATGTGGCAAAGACCTGCGGCAAGGTGCGACAAGCAGTTGCAACCAAGGATATACGCTTTACCCTCGGTAGCATCGAGAATTGCCTTGCAAAAATCTATGTAGATTTCGGCGGTGGTTCTGGTGCGGTCATGGAATTTCCACTCGCCGCACGTTAAATACTTGTTAGCCTCGTTTCCCCAAATACCAAAAAGGTCATTCGCTGAAAAGTCATGTTTGATCAGCTCGTAGCCCCAATCGAACACGATGCGGCGCACCGTCTCTTTGGTATGTGCAATGACCTCGGGAAGCGATGGGTCAAGTCTATTATTGTAGTTTTCAAAACGCCACTCCGCGGGAATGGCATCAGTATTGTCGCAAAGGAAGCGCACCCAGATGCCGGGGCGAACACCCATTTTCTTAAATTCATCGGCAACTTTTTTCATGTCACCGTATTTTTCGTTAGGGACCCAAGGACCTGCAATGGCTTTTTGCTGCCATCCGGAGTCGATCACCATAAAGGGAGGATTATCCAGGCCCTCGGCAAGCTTTGCTTGCAGAGAAGCGTCCGAGATAATATCTTCATAGGAGCTTTTGCCGTACGCATAGCACCAGTTGTTGCCGCCGTAAACCGGCTCGGTAGGCAACACAGGATCCGGGGACATTTTGCCGCAAAAATCACAAGCAGCTTCAAAACTATTATCACGATCAGACAAATAGGACGCGCTCATAAACGAGCCGATGAGAAGTTCACGATCCCCAAGTTCCACACCGATTGAGCCAGAACGCACGTCGCAGAAAGCGGTAACACCTTCACAGTCAACCACCCAGCTAATAAGCGAGGCAGGTCTTACCGCAACACCTACGCAATCGGTGCCGCCACTATGCTTCATAATGAAATACCAAGGATGTGCTTTTTCGGTGGTAAGACCGACGAAGCCAAGGTCGCCATAGCTTCTTTCCCAAGCATCGCCAAGCACACGGACTTCTCTGTCGATCTTGGCTTTCCAACGAAGCTTTACGATCTTGGGGTGGGACGTGGGCGCAGAAAGGTAAACGTTGACTCTGGCCTTTTGCACCTCGTAGCGAAGGGAAGCGTCGTTTGCCTCATCCTTTTCTACCAGCACCTCGGCATAATCAGGAGACCTTATAATATCAATCACAGAAAAACCTCCGTTCATTTGACCGTGATCCTTTTTCAACAAATCATGTGTCGTCTCGGAAGCATTATAGTATAATTCTAGTTTCTTGTCTATATGAAATTTCATATTGTTCGTAGACCCTAATCGGCATTCCCAACGAATTCCATTTAGTTAAAAATCGGGTTTTTGTTTTAAGAATGAAGTCTTTCTGCCACTGCTTTTAAGAAGTCTGCACTGTTGACCTTCTGCTTATTCTCCAGGGTGGACATCACATACAGGTCGCCGGTCATAATGCCACTTTCAATGGTATCGATGGTCGCCTTTTCCAGCTTGTCGGCAAAGGCTACCAGCTGGGGCAGTTCGTCCAGCTCACCACGCTTACGCAGGGCGCCAGACCAGGCAAAGATGGTTGCCACGGAGTTGGTGGAGGTTTCCTCGCCTTTTAAGTGCTTGTAATAGTGGCGCTGAACTGTGCCGTGGGCGGCTTCGTACTCAAAACAGCCGTCGGGAGATACCAGGACGGAGGTCATCATCGCAAGGCTGCCATAGGCGGTTGCCACCATATCGCTCATTACGTCGCCATCGTAGTTTTTGCAGGCCCAGATGTAGCCGCCCTGAGAGCGAATGACACGGGCCACCGCATCGTCAATGAGGGTGTAGAAGTAGGAAATTCCGGCTTTTTGGAACTTTTGGGCATATTCTGCGTCGAAAATGTTCTGGAAAATGTCCCGGAAGTTGCCGTCATAAGTCTTGGAAATGGTGTCCTTGGCGGCAAACCACACGTCCTGCTTTAATGCCAGGGCATAGTTAAAGCAGCATTTTGCAAAGCTTTCAATGCTGGAGCGCTTATTGTGCATACCCTGCAAAATGCCCTCAGAATCGGCAAAGTCGTAAATGGGGGATTTTTCCACCGTGCCGTCGGGGTTTTCCACGGTCAGGTAGGCTTTTGCGCCCTTTTGGGCGGTCAGCTCCGTGTTCTTATACACATCGCCGTAAGCGTGACGGGCGATGGTGATGGGCTTTGTCCAGGTGGGGATAAAGGGGGTCAGGCCCTTGACCAGAATGGGGGTGCGGAACACCGTGCCGTCCAAAATGGCACGGATGGTGCCGTTGGGGGACTTCCACATACCGTGGAGGTTGTACTCGGTCATGCGGTCGGCATTGGGGGTGATGGTGGCGCATTTGACGGCAACACCGTATTTCTTGGTGGCTTCGGCTGCCTGAACGGTCACCTGATCCTTGGTTTCGTCACGGCAAACAAGACCCAAATCGTAGTACTCGGTCTTCAGGTCTACAAAGGGCAGAATCAATTCGTCCTTGATCATCTGCCAGAGAATTCGGGTCATTTCGTCGCCGTCCATCTCCACAAGGGGGGTTTTCATTTGAATCTTTTCCATTGTTCTCGCTCCTTTTCAAATCATAGACCCATTCTACCACAGCAAATTTTGGAAATCAAGTAAAAATTGTATACATGTATACATTTTCCAAAAAAATAAAAAGCCTCCCCTGTGTAACGCCCCAGGGCGGTTTCTCTTGCCGCTTTGCGGCAATTCACCTTCGGGGAGGTGGCACAAAGTGCCGGAGGGGTTGTACTGCATTGACAGACTACAATCCCCCAGTCAAAAATCAGAGATTTTTGCCAGCCCCCTTTACACAAGGGGGCCTTATCCTTAATGGATGCTAATATGCTCTCTGGGTTTGTCGATGACACGGGCGCTGGTCTTGCCCTCGGGTTTGATTTCCCCGGCCAGCAGCAAGGAGCGCTTGGTCAGGGCAGGACCCACCAGTTCATACACCAACACGCTGAACAAAACCACGTTACGCACCAGTGTGCCGTCAGAAAGGGCGGTTGCGGTCATTGCCATACCCAGCGCCACACCGGCTTGGGGCAAAAGCGTGATGCCCAAATGACGGGTCACTGCCGGGCTGCACTTGGAATAGCGGCAGCTGCCCCAGGCGCCAAGGTACTTACCGCAGGAACGGGAGAGAATGTACACCACACCCACCAGCAGTGTCACAGGGCTTGCCAGCACCTGCAGATCCAGTTCTGCGCCGGAAATGACGAAAAACAGCACGTTCAGCGGCACTGTCCAGCCCTCCACACGCTCCATCAGTTCCTGGGAGGTATCGCACACGTTACAGAACACCGTGCCGGTGATCATACACACCAAAAGCAGCGAAAAGCCGCAATGAATCGGGCCAATGTGGAATTTCAGCATAGAAAGACCCACCGCCAACAGCACAAAGGCAACAGACAATGTCATACGCTTACTACGGGAATGGAACAAATGCTCCACCCGATCCAGCAAAACACCGATTGCTGCGCCCAAGGCGACAGACAACACAATTTCCAGCAGCGGTTCAACTACCACACCCAGCACATTCACAGCGCCGCTTTCCAGGGCGCCGGCAATGCCAAAGGACACGGAGAACAGGAGCAGTCCCACTGCATCGTCGATGGCGACCACCAACATCAGAAGCCGGGTCAGAGGGCCGTCGGCTTTGTACTGGCGCACCACCATCAATGTAGCTGCCGGGGCAGTTGCCGAAGCGATGGCGCCCAGCACCAGCGCTGCAGGCAAGGAGATCACCTTGGGGAACATCAGATGCAGACCGATGAGCAGGGCATCTACCAGCACGGTGGTAAACACCGCCTGCACGATACCGATGAGGATGGCTTTTTTACCCATTGCTTTGAGCTGGTGCAGCCGGAACTCACTGCCCATGGAAAAGGCGATAAAGCCCAGGGCCGTTTGGGTCAGGACACCGAGGCTCTCCACCTGATGCAGCGACTGAAACCCCACACCCGCAATGCCGATGGCGCCCAGGCAAAACGGGCCAAGCACCAAACCTGCTACCAGATAGGCGGTCACTGCCGGCAGATTGAGGCGCTTTGTCAGACGGGACATCATTAGTCCCCCGATTCCGGCAACCGCCAGGCAGATCAAATAGTTTGCCATAGATAAGACCTTCTTTTCAAAAAAAATTCCACTGCATATGATAGCACTCTGAAAAGCCGTCCGCAAGAGCAATAGTAAACAAAAAATCACCTGGATTTTCCAGGTGATTTTTGCATAATGTATCAGGACGCTGATTGCCACGAACGGCAAAGCCGTTCTCGCAATGACTGTGGTTATCGTATGTCACTGCGAGGGCTGAAAGCCCGTGGCAGTCAGTAAATCCATTATTTTGACAGTTTAGATTTTTCAATTTATTTGGTTAATGCTTTTTCTTCCTTGGTTTTGCAGAATTTTTCCAGCTGGGGAACGAACACCAGGCAGATGAGCGCAGCGGTGAAGCCGCCGTTATACAGCAGGAAGCCGCCGTGCATATCGGGAACGGCAGACACCAGCAGATAGTGCAATCCCGCTGCCAGGAAGCCGTAGCCGAAGCCGTACTTGCCGGAAATGGGAGAAAGGCCGTTGGCATAGCACAGACCGATGAGGATGGACTGGCTACCGATGGACAAAGCATACTTTTCTACACCAAACAGGCTGGAAAGCCAGCCAAACAGGAAAGAGAATACCACATAGCCTGCCATAATGGGCAGCACATTTCTGGGGTGGGAGCCTGAGTTACAGGTGCAGACCATACAGAACACGATGCCGAAGGTCATACCGGTCCAGGTGGTGGAAATTGCCTGATTGGGGTCAATGATGGCGGCAAAATTGTAGTATGCCACAATCAAAAGACCGAACACACCGGCATTCATCAAAAAGGCTGCGTTGCCGTACTTGGTGGTGAAGCTGACACCGTGACCGGAGTCCTTCATCAGCTTCCAGTAGTCGCCCCATTTACAGCCCATCAAAAGGGCAAAGACGATAAACAGGACAAACAGCACCACGCAGAAAATGTTGCAAATCAGGGGGAAGGAGCTTTCCGGGGCAGCCATAGTAGGCAGCTCCAGCTTGGCAGGGGTCGTTCCCAAAAGCACATTGTACAGAACTGCCCGCAGGAAGAAGGCAGTGAAGCCAACGGGAACTGCTGCGGAATAATGGTCATAGCCCTTGTGGATGTTGGGTGCGTGGGCAAGACCTGCCGGCAGGAAGAAGCCGATGACAAGACCCACAAACAGGGCAAGCACAGCGCCCAGCCAGTTAAAGCCTATGTACTCTGCACCGGGGTAGCGGAACAGCAGCTCGGAAATCAAGGGCGCAATACCGGTGGAATAGAGCATCGCATTGGTCACTGCGCCCAGCTTTTCCTTTTTTACCAGCGCATACAGGCAGACCCCCAAAATGGTGGGGATCATATTTAAGGGATTCATACCCCAAGCGCCAAAGCCGATGGTCAGCAGCACACCCAAGGTGGTGACATTATTGGGCTTGCAGCCGGGCAAGTAGGTCAGCGCCCAGCAGAAAAGACCGACAACACCCATATTGAAGAAGGTGGCAGACACACCGCCCAGGGCAAAATAGTTGGTGGAGATCTTACAGGGCTTTGTGAGAATTTCCACGAAGCCGGTAAGCATCGTGCTTCTGTCGGGCATAAATACTGCCCCGATCAGAAAACACACAGAAACAAACGCAAAAAACAATTGCAAAAACTTGCTTTCTTCCAGTTGACCAAGTTTCTTCATATATTTCACCTCATAATCAAATCTGGGCAATCCTCGCCCAATGCGTGAATTGCCCAGACGGTCGGCATTTTTTCTTCTGCGTTCCCTTGTGGTACTCCACAAATCCGTCAGTAGCGCAGAAGGGTGGTTTTATATTGTAGGGGACGATGCCTACATCGTCCCGCGGGCGGATGTGGGCATCCGCCCCTACGGATATTGATTATGCCTTTTCAGCAGCCTCCACAACGTGCTTCATCAGCACGGTGGTGGTAACAGCGCCAACACCACCGGGAACAGGGGTGATAGCTTCTACGATGGGCTCGACTTCGTCGAATACGCAGTCACCGGACATACCGCCCTTGCCCTTGGAGGTGATCTTCTCGGGATTCCAGTTCATGGAAACGTCAATGACGATCTGCCCTTCCCGGACAAAGTCCTTGGTAAGAGAGTTCAGCACACCGGCAGCAGTGACGATGATGTCTGCATTCTTGCAAATTTCGGCAGTGTTGACGGTACGGGTGTGGCAGACGGTAACGGTAGCGTTCTTGCCCATAAGCATCATAGCGGCAGGCTTGCCAACGACCAGGCTGCGGCCGATGACAACAGCGTTCTTGCCCTTGCAATCGATGCCGTAGTAATCCAGAATTTCCATACAAGCGGCAGGCGTACAGGGAGCATAGCCCAGATCCTGACCTTCAAACACACC
>JAZQWQ010000022.1:0-8698 GCA_045632385.1 Faecousia sp. | reverse complement strand
TCGCATTGCAAGAATCTGTGGTGACAATTCCTGCATATTTGTCCATTTCCTTTTGCTCATAACAATACCCCCTGACGTAGTTATTATCCTACATCAGGGGGCTCTTTGTCTATTGTCTGTTTTTACAGGGGCAGTCTATTTGGGTGGTCTTTCTTTTTCTGGTTGCGGAGGCAGGACTCGAATTAGCTGGGGTATTTCCCTCTTGTAGAATACCATTGAATTTCGGTGTATTATGACCCCCAAATACTGCCTTTATAGCATTCTGTGGCACCATTGGGAACACCCCGGAAATATTCAAAGGGTAAAAATAAGGGAAACTTTCCGTCATACATATCCATACTGTTCCAACAATGCCCGCTTTTCCTCCGGGGTCATAGCTGCCACCCTGGCCTCAATGTCTGCAGTAATGCTTTCCATCATATCACTGACGGCATTGCTAATCTCTTTCTCGCGTGCCTTTTTGTGGTGACGTGATTCTCGCTCCTTGTGTTCCTCCTCGAGCATCAAATAACGCTCTTGGATGCTCATGCCAGTATATTGGAATGCTCCTAAACCGGTACCGCAATAGAAATCAAAGTCATAAAAAGGGCGGAGGTGACAGGCGATCTGAGATCTCCGCAATAAGCGGATGCCCTTGTTCTCCATCGACCTTATACGTTCACCGCTTACGCCCCGGACCTCTCCGGCACGATTGAGTGATAAGCCATCGTAATAACGCAGCCGCAGAGCATCGGCATACTGCTCCGGGATAGCAGACAGTGCCTGTTCCATAGCATTGTGCAGTTGCTCCCTGTAAAGAGCATCCTCCGCAGAGATTATGCCATTTTGTCCGGATGGGTCTGCAATTACATCCATCAGATCGTCACTGTCTGCATCATCCGACAAAGGTGTGTCCAGGCTGAGTGAATTGTTTAACGGCTCGTTCTGCCCTTTTATGGTGCGGTAGCCAGTAGCCTCTGCAAAGGCAGTCTTCAGGTGGAACATAAACCAGGTGGAAAAGGCACCGCCAGCTGCTGGATCGTATGTCTCCACCGCCTCCACCATTGCCAGATAACCGGACTGGTACAGATCCTCAAATTCTACACCTCGCCCTGGGCAACCCTCAAAAATGGTTATAATCCGCTTAGCCTTCCACTTAACTAACCTCTCCACTTGCTCCCATAGCTGGTCCATCAGATCCACTGCACCAGATTTGATATCCGCCACCAATTCTTCATTTGACATTTGCCTAACCTCCGGCTCCGATCCATCTATATAGTAAAAAGCTCAACATTTCTCAACAATTTAAAGTCGGTTACTACCCAGTTTTGTGCGGCTTCGCTGCGGCTTCAAATTGGAAGTTTCTCTTGCTTCGCTCTCGCTTCGTTGATAAAAAAAAGGAGCGCACAAGCAACGCCTGCACGCCCCTCTCCCCTATTTAGCCCACAGGCTGGGACTGGTAGTAAATGGCCTTAGCCTTATTGTCCAGAACAAAAGCGTCGTAGACAATACGACCTTCCACCAGGGAGCCGGAGATACCAGGAGGATTTTCATGTACGGTATAGTCCTCCAGCTTCACAGGGGCCACGGTTGCCACAGGGTGGGCAATCATAAAGCCAAAGCCATCAGGTAGCCGGTTAGCGGGAATCTTCTGAACGTTCATACCATCCAAAATACCGATAACGCCCTGCAGGCGCAGCTCGTTACCCACATTGGTCTCCATGACAATATCCTTGCATTTCTTCATCAGATTGTAGATTGCAGGGATAACCACCAGCACACGGCCGGTCTCAGGGACTTCTGCATCGTCCAGCGCCTGGGAGCCGGTCAAGATCTGCTCGTAGAGATTATCCACGGTCAGTGCCAGCTCTTCAGGCTTGTGGCCCGCATTGGTAGCCATTACGCCATAGGTATAGGCATCAACCTCAGGGATCACAACTTCCCTGTTCTGCCGTGCCAGGGCGGACGCAGCGGCCAGCTGCTGCTGGGTCTCATCAGCATCCAGCTTGTCAATGGCAAAGGTGAAGGAACGATCCTTCTTCAGGGTCATTTCCTCGGTGGTGGCGTCTAGACCGGCTACAGCACCGTAGCGGCTCCAGTTGCCGTTGTTCTCGCCCTTGCGGTTATAGTCGTTCATGCCGGACGTGGACACCTTGTACACCTTGATAGTGTGGGCACCGGTCCAGTCATAGTCGGTATTGGTCAGCAAGGACTTCTTGCTTTCAGCCTTAAACTGTTCGTCAGTATGGGGCTGGAATTTGGTTGCTAATTCAATAGCCAATTAAATCATCTCCTCAAACTTTAGGTTTGAAGGCATCGGCGATAGCATCAGATCCTATGTTGTGGGTACCAGTACCTGCAGCATAGGGGGGCGGCACAGGATTATCTGTCTGCATAATGGCAGGAAAACCCTCCACCATAGCATCTGCAGCAGTCTTGAATTTCTCCACATCGGAGTGATCCAACAGATCCAGCAGCTTGGCAGGATACTTCTTGCTGTCCAGGTAGTCCCGGCAATCCAGCCTAGCCTCGCGTGCCTTCAGTTCATTTTCACGATCATCTACCAGCTTATCGCGTTCGCGAGCAAGCCGTTCAGATACGATCCGGTTTACATCTTCCTGTGTGAACATCTTGCCTTCAAATCCGCCATTGTCGCCGGCGTGGGCTTTTGCTCGCTCGATGTCACGACCATTTTCTGCCAGAATAGCGTCAATGACCTCTTTAGGCAGCGGCTGGTCTCCAACCTTAAGATTTAATAGAAATTCGCGTTTCATAAAATGCCTCCGTTTAACGCCCAGAGTGGGCTTATTTTGCTGCATCGACTGGGGAAAGGAAGAAAGTCCAATCTCTGCATTTTTTGGCAAGGCAGCCCGAAAAGGAATAAACAGGCTGCCCTGCTTTGTGCTGCTTCCCCCCACCGGCTCCATCTCCGGAATTCCAGGGCAGAAGCAGCAAACTGCCCCAGAATAGAAAAACCGACACGAGAACAGAATTAACTGTTTCCCATGTCGGTTGATATCGACTAACCCCAAAGGGCGGTACTCGTGCCGTATTTCTACAGTATATTATACCATAGATAGGGGGTATAGTCAAGCATTTGTTCTAGAATTACTAGGCCTTTCCGGTTTTGTAGTGGTCAAATATATGTGCTTAAACGGGGCGTGACGGTCACTTTCACGCACCTTATCCACACTATCCCCTAGGAAGCTGTGGAGGCAACGCAGAAGGTTGTTAGCCTTCTGCTGCTCCTCCGGTAAGTACGCAATGGTGATCTTCATACTGCCGCCTTCCCGGCATTATAGCCTTCCATATAGCACTGGTACATCAGGTCAACAATCGAATTATCTTTCCCCTCCGGGTCGGTCAGATCCCGCCTTCCCCATTCTATAAAGGCTTCTTTTGTCAGCTGTGTACGTCCGCTGCGGGCATCCTTTGTGCCCAAATCTTCAAAATAATCACCAGCGGCAGCCATAGCCTTTATCAGCTCCACAACCTTGGGGTTAGTGATCTTCCCTCTTTCTTGCTCAAAGGCAGAAATGTGTGCGTCAATATTTTCCGTCAATTTCATTCTTGATTTCCTCCTTCGTTATGGTGTACAATAGGAGTGGAAATGTTGGTCGGCAAACCTATTTCCACCTTTGGGCCGCCTTCAGTGTTCGCAGCACTGGGGGCG
Source organism: Faecousia sp. (assembly GCA_045632385.1). GTDB lineage: Bacteria > Bacillota > Clostridia > Oscillospirales > Oscillospiraceae > Faecousia. The sequence continues at coordinate 5,046 of JAZQWQ010000022.1, read as the reverse complement.
GTTTCTTTGTCCTGGCAGTCGCAGTGCTCTCCCGGATCTAAATACGCCCTACAAATTGGGCATCGTCTAAAGTGATACATTTACACCAATCCTTTCTTCTTTGGGTGAGGGGCAGGTGCTACCTAAATACTAAAGTTCGCATAAGCAAAAAATAATTGTATATAGGAAAAGTTGCTATATTGCCCTCACCAATCCCTCACCCATCAGTTCTGTAAGCCGCAATTTAAGACCAATATAGTGCTTTCGACGTTGTGGTTTTACATATAAGTACCCAAGCCTATCCATTTCAGCAGCAAATTCTTTTTCGCATCGTATATACTCCCCTGCATTTCCTGCCCATGTCCTATATTCTGCATATAAAATACTTGCCTGCACCCGAAAATTGGGACCAACTTCGCAGAACTCCTCAATGAAGTTCTTTAACCAGTGTTCACTTTGCCTGTATTCCTCTGTTGCATCCTTGACGCATTGGGGAATATCCAGGTGAAAACTGTTGGCAGCGAACCGCTGAGCACCCTCCACAGCCCATGCAAGAATTGCACCACCTGCATTTTTTGCGAGAATATCTCCGAAATTCTGAACGGATTGTTTTGGGTCAATGACTGCATTAAATGGAACATTAAGTATTCTGCGCCATGTGCCCGAATCTGTGGAACCAACTCGGGGTAAGTGGTTTGTAAACAGAAACAGCGTGTGTGAGGGTTTTATGATCTCCGGCTGTTTGTATTTTTCTTCCACCTGAAAGGGGTCAGTACTGGCCAACTTCTTCACAGTTGCAGCAGATAAGCGGCGACCTTCTTCCAGCTCACCGGCGATCACCATGCGCTTACCCCGGAGTGTGGCAAGAGATGCTTTGTCATTAGATCCCCTAGTTGTAATCACATCGATATTGATATACCCGGTATAATCGCCCAGGACAGCGCCCACGGCATTGAAAAAGGTGCTCTTGCCGTTTCTGCCATCTCCCACAGCAAAGACAATTCCCTCATGGTAAACCTTTCCAAACAGAGCCATACCGACAACCATTTGCAGAAAATCCTTTAATTCCTTGTTATTGCAGGTAATCACATCAAGGAAAGTTTGCCAGACCTCCGCAGCTCCGTCTGCATCCTCTCCTTCATCTGTAATCATGGTGCAGTAACTTGCCTGCCGGTGATATTTTCGTTCACCTGTAACGAGGTCAATAATGCCGTCCTGGGTATTCAGTTCTGCAGGAATGGCATCCATTGCGCTGCCGGGCATGTGTAAGCTGGGCTTGCTTAGATCTAGGATTGCTTTGATTCGGGCAGCTCGCCGTGTGATATTAGCATGGGAGAGGTATGCCTTTGCCTGTTTGGTTGCTTCTACGGCTTTTTTCACATCTTCACCCCCATCGGGGTTATTGACCTTTACCGCAGCTTCTTTGTGCAAGGCCGTTGTATACTCCTCCATAGCTTCTATCCGCATTCGCTCAGAAAATTCCAGAGCCAGCATCAACGCTTTATGCTCACTGCGCTCCCATCGCTTGCCGTCCCAAAAGAGCCAGCCCATAGAATCCACAAATATCAAATAAGAGGAATACTCCCGAACAAAAATCTCTGCGTTGCCTGCATCCGAAAAATCTGCAGGCTTTACGCTCTGAGCGTCGGAATTAACTGCCTCACGGCGGGAAGTAAGACCTTGCACTGCTGCGACCAGCTCATCTATGGATATGCCATCATTCAGGTAACGGGAAATCTCGTCCGAGCTCAGGCCATTTTCCATCAGGAAAGAAAGTGCATCGTTATTCTGCGTCACAGGGCTCAACCTCCTGATCAGCTCGCAATATCTGTAGGTAATAGGCCTTTCTAAGGTCAATTGTCAGTTCGACCTTTTGAGGCTTTTCGATCTCCATTACCCGATAGCCCTGTCGGTTGTAGATACGGTAGATAATATCTTCGTCGCCCAGGTCAAACAATGCACCGGCCTGAAGGCGACTTTTTTCCAGAACGATTTCATCTTTCTTAACCTTGCCGGTGCGAGTATCTTTCAGTGTTACCGGGTAAACCCGGACAGGGATCTTGATTTCTGTTATCATTGTGTTACCTCCACTCTGTTCTGTTCTTGGCTCCGTACCCATTCCCGGAGACCTTCACGAGATACCCGGGTACGGCGCCCAATTTTAATTGTTGGAAAGTCTGCCCGGTGGGTCAGCTGGTATGCGATCTTCGTACAAATCCCCAGCTGCTGGGCGGCTTCTTCCACGCTCATGGTTAAACTTTCGATTGCTGACATTATGTATCCTCCTTTGTCAAAATTTCTGCTACATCCACGCCCAAAGCCTTTGCAATTTTTCCAATTGTAGCGGGCCGGATGCAGCGCCCCCTAAGAACACCGTTAACGGTTTGGGCGGGCATTTGCGCTGCCTTGGCTAAATCCTGGGGATTCATACAAGCCCTAGCCATTGCAAGACGCAGCTTATTGATGTCTGCTTTCATATTCTCACCTCCTCTTGACAGAACATTTTTGTTCTGTATCGATATTGTACCAGTATTGTTTTGTTCTGTCAAGAGGAAAACAGAAAAATTTTGTTCTGGACTTTTTGCGCCACCTATGCTATCATTCTTTTGAGGTGATATTCGTGACAATTGGCGAGAAAATCCGACGAATTAGAAAAGAGCGAAACCTGACTCAGAAGCAACTTGGAGACTTGTGCGGGATGGCCGATTCTGCTATTCGCAGATATGAGATAGGAAAAGGTAACCCCAAATTCGAAACACTCGAACGTATAGCCAAAGCGCTGCGTGTCCCTGTTTCTGACATTCTTCCGGATGTCATAAAAATTAATTTCCCACAAGCAAACCCCGCACTTCCTCACATTCCGACTGAAGAAGAACTTAGCATAATGACTCCAGAACAGATAGAGTACGCGGCTTTACTTGGTCTTTCTGACGTTCTTCCAGAAGTACTCGACACGCGTCTATTAAATGCGTATAGAAAGCTTAACAAACTTGGAAAGGTTGAATCGGTACGAAGGGTTGAGGAGCTGACAGAAATCCCCAAATATAAAAAAGAACCGCCCCAGGACTAACCCGGAGCGGACAAAAAAGAGATCTTCCCCCAGCCTATAGCGGCCAACGGTAAGATCTCTATGCACTTTGGCAGGCGTACCAATCTCCTGCATCTCTCGGGTTTCCCCTGTCGTTACCATCGGCGTGTGGTCGGTACGAAATCTACCACCTCAAAGTGCTATATTTAGTATAGCATAGCATTTCTATAAAAGCAAGAAAAACCCTGCAGGAGCGGCAACTCCCACAGGGTCAGCACACAAATACCCACAACGATCAAATCATAGGCACCAGTGCGCCCTTATTATACCTTTTTTTAGGCGCACTGTCAAGAAAGGAGTATAATTATGGCAAGAAAAGCAGCAGCCGGTACCGGCACGATCCGCAAGAAGACGATCACCAGGAATGGCAAGGAATACACATACTGGGAGGCAAGATATACCCAAGGTTATGACCCTGGCACCGGCAAGCAGATCCAGCGCTCGATCACCGGAAAGACACAAAAGGAAGTTGCACAGAAGCTGAAGGCAGCCACCGCTGCCATCGATGCAGGGACCTACACAGCGCCCAGTAGAATGACCGTGGGGCAATGGTTGGATATATGGACCTCTGAATATCTGGGAGCAGTTAAACCCCGGACTGTTGACCTCTACAAGGGTGTTGCCAAGTCCAGGATCAAGCCGGGACTGGGAGCTGTGAAACTGGAAACCCTCACACCTCATACTGTCCAGAGCTATTATAATGGACTAAGCAAAGAGGGGCTTGCACCTAAGACTGTAAAGAACATCCACGGAATACTCCACAAGGCCCTGCAGCAAGCCGTATCCAACGGATATATCAAAACCAACCCAGCAGATTCCTGCATCCTGCCCCGGGCGATCCGCAAAGAATTAAAGCCCCTGGACGAGGATATGATCACAGCATTCCTGAAGGCCATACAAGACCACCAATTCGGCGATCTGTTCACCGTTACCCTGTTCACCGGAATGCGTGAAGGTGAAGCCCTGGGCTTGCTGTGGGACTGCGTGGACCTCACCAAAGGCACGATCACGGTAGACAAACAGCTGCAGCTGATCCGTGGCAGCGGCGGACAGTATCAAATGGTCCCCACAAAGAACAGCAAAAGCCGTTCCATCACCCTTGCCGCCTCTGTGGTAAAGGTGCTGCGTGATGTGAAACGAAAGCAGCTGGAGAACCGGCTCCGGTACGGCCCTCTGTGGGAAGATGGTGGCTTTGTCTTTACTGACGAGCTGGGCCATCACCTATCTGCGTCCTCTGTGTATAAATCCTTCAAGAAGGTCATGGAGCAAATCGGCAGCCCAGAGACCCGCTTCCACGATCTCCGGCATTCTTATGCGGTTGCCTCCATCAGATCTGGAAACGATATAAAGACCGTGCAGGAGAATCTAGGGCACGCCACAGCAGCCTTTACCCTGGATGTGTACGGCCATGTCACGGAGAAAATGAAGCAGGAAAGCGCAGCCCAGCTGGATCAATTCATAAAGGCAGTAAACGCATAAGGGAAAACAAAAGGGAAACAAAATAGACCATCTAAAGAAGTCCCAACATTTTAAGCCTAAAACAGCCATATACACAAGAAAAACCCAGTATCCATAACAGATACTGGGTAATTTCTTTGGTTGCGGAGGCAGGACTCGAACCTACGACCTCCGGGCTATGAGAAGGAAGATTAGAAAGAAAACCAACAACACAGAACTACAGAAAAGGCAGCCAAGCAGAAATCACTCGGCTGCCCTTCGCTATCGTATCACTTTTCTTTGCGTTTCTGCTGGGGAATGGGGAAAATTTGGTTCCTGGAATAGAAATCCGATATCTGTGCGCCGTAAATATGCTCACCGCTTTTTACCCCGTAGGCACTGTATTCAGATTCGTCCAATTCTGCCCAGTCACCGGCAACCAGCACCATATCATACTTCGCTTTTGTTCGGCTTGCTCCAGCATCATCTGTATTGCGGCTGAACAGCTTTTTGCAGGCCTTGTTGTATTCCTTACGGTCCCG
>JAZQWQ010000021.1:0-10616 GCA_045632385.1 Faecousia sp. | reverse complement strand
CAGATCGACACCACCACCGGTGAATACCTGGGTCGTGCAAAATAAGGAGTAATTTATGAATATTTCTGAGAAAGCTGCTTACCTGAAAGGTTATATGGACGGCTTGGAGCTGGACACAGAAAAGCCTGAAGGCAAGATGATCGAAAAGATCGTGGAGCTGCTCTGCGATGTCACCAAGCGTGTCACCGATATTGAGGAGACCACCATCGCAATCTCCGATGAGCTGGATGAGATCGAAGAAGATCTGGACGCAATCGAGGACTTCATTCTTGACGAAGAGGATGAGGACTACGACGAAGACTTCGACGATGACGACGAGGATGATGACCTGTTTGACGATGACGAGTTCGAGGACGAGAGCTTTGAATACGGCGACGAGGACAGCATTATCTACGAAGTAAAGTGCCCTTGCGGCGAAGTGATCAACTTCGACGAAGACGTCCTGGAAGAAGGCTCTATGATTTGCCCCAACTGTGGTGAGACCCTGGAGTTCTCCGTAGAAGAGGACGAAGACGAAGAATAATTCCCCAAATAAAGGCAGACACGGATTTCCGTGTCTGCCTTTTTCTTTATAGGGGACGGGTCTCCCACCCCACCCTCGTCCACCTCCGTCATTGCGAGCCGCCTTCGGCGGCGTGGCAATCAGTAATATACGTAACAGAAAGGCTGGTATTCGTTGTACTGCGAATACCAGCCTTGTTCCATATGGTTTAGCCTTGGCGCATAATGCGCTTTTTGGCAATATTAATGGGGCCTTCGTTCATAGTGTTGATCCAGCCCAGGCTCTTGCCGCAGCCATAAGCGACGCAGCAGGCCGGATCGTCTGCAATCCGGCAAGCAATGCCGGTGCGCTCACTAAGCAGCTGCTCCATACCGGCAATCTGGCTGCCACCGCCGGTGATGGTGATACCGGTCTCGGCAATATCGCCCACCAATTCTGCAGAAGTATCTTCCAAAACACTGACCACTTCGTCAGCCAGTTGTCTGGCCGGGCGGCGCAGTGCTTCGTTGTACAGTTCCAAAGCTGTGAGATTGATCTGCCGTGGCAGGGAAGTCTTGGCATCCCGACCTTTTACGATAATGCCCGCATCATTCTGGGGCGGATACACGCAACCGATCTGAATTTTTACATCCTCGGCAGTGTTCTGTCCAATGACTACACCGTATTGGCGGCGCACATATCGTGCGATGGCTTCATCGAAGGCAATACCGGCAATTTTGGTGGAGGTAGAAGCGGCGATGCCGTTCATAGTCAGCACAGCAATATCCGTTGTACCGCCGCCAATGTCCACGATCATATGTCCCTTAGGGCTGCTGATATCCAGTCCAGCGCCCAGTGCAGCAGCCATAGGCTCTTCAATCAGGTACACACGCCGGGCACCGGCTTCAATAGCGGCATTGATCACGTTTCGTTCTTCAATCTGTGTTACACCGCTGGGTACACTGATGACCACACGGGGCTTGGGATTAAACAAGGAGCTTTTGATTGCCTTACGGAAAAGCTCCTGCAGCATTTTTACGGTCATATCGTGGTCAGAGATCACACCGTCACGCAGAGGCTGCATGGCCACAATATTACCGGGGGTTCTACCCAGCATATTTCGTGCGGCAGCGCCAACCTGAAGAATACGGCCGGTGTTTTTGTCAACAGCCACCACCGACGGCTCCCGAACGACCACACCGGCATTTTCAACACTGATGAGCACGTTGGACGTACCCAGGTCAATACCCAGGTCGGTGGAGAAAAAATTCAAACCCATATCTGTCACCTACATTATGTTTTATCGTTTTGTGCCGCAGCCACGGCGGCAAAATATACTTGCTTTGCACCAGAAGTCATTAAAGTCTTGGCGCATTCGGAAGAAGTGGCCCTGGTGGTCACCACATCATCTACCAGCAATATGGTCTTATCCCGCAGAAGCTTCCGGTTTACAGTCCGGTAAGCGCCCAATACATTGGCACGACGCTCTGCAGCATTGTGGATGCCGGATTGGGGTGGTGTGTGCCGTGTTTTCCAAAGCAACCGTTTGCAGGGAATACCCAATTCCTTGGATAGGGCCTGGGCAATCAAAGCGGATTGGTCATAGCCACGCTTCCACCTTCTGCGTAAGGAAACTGGTACCCAGGTTATGATGTCAGCCTCCTGAGAAGGGGTGCTTTGCAGCTTCAAACCCAGCAGCCGACTGTATGCGTCTGCATAATTTCGGCGACCACCAAACTTGAACCGGTGAATACTGGTTTTCAAATCGTCTTTATAATACCACAAAGCTGTCCATTGTGCAACAAAAGGAATCGTATTTTTCGGTCTGCGAAACTCTAAGGTGTTTTCCCGACAAGGGTGACAAAGATCCGTTTCCTGCCGGGACAGTATTTTCTTGCACAAAATGCACTTAGGCGGGAACAGTAACCGAAGCATTTTAGGAATCCTTTCCCTGAAGCCGCAGTTTTAGTCCTGTGTAACGGCGGCCGATTTTTGCGTTTTGGGTCATCACTGCAACGGTTTCTTCCCGACCCACAATAATCAAAAGTTCCTTGGCACGGGTGACGGCGGTGTATAAAAGACTGCGGTTGAGCAAATATCCGGAACCATTCCAGGCAGATAAAATCACCGCCCGGTATTCGCTGCCCTGACTTTTGTGTACCGTCATAGCATAGGCCGGTTCTAATTCTCCCAATTGTGAGAATTCGTATTCCACTTCCCGGTCATCAAAAAGAACGGTCAGCGTTTCGTTTTCCGGGTCGATGCTCCGGATCACACCCACATCCCCGTTAAAAACACCGGAGCCAATCAGACTGCCGTCTGTTTTTTTCCAAAGAATGTCGTAGTTGTTTTTTACCTGCATGACCCGGTCGCCCTCCCGGAAACAGAACTCGCCATACAGCCGTTCCCGCTTGTTGGGGGCGGGGGGATTGAGGCAGCTTTGTAGAAGTCTATTGAGGTTTACCGTACCGGCAGCGCCTTTTTTGGTAGGGGAGAGTACCTGAATTTGGTCGGCAGGAATGCCCATCTTGTTGGGCAGTCGGGTAGCGCAAAGTTCTGCGATGGTTTGACCGACTGCATCTTCGCTCCGGGCAGGTAAAAAGAAGAAATCGTTCTTCACATTACGAAGTTCCGGTAATACACCTTGGTTGATCCGGTGCGCATTGACGACGATTAGGCTTTCCTGTGCCTGCCGGAAGATCTCTGTTAGACAGATGCTGGGCAGCACCTTGCTGCGGAGCATATCCTTGAAGGGGAAACCGGGTCCTACCGGGGGCAACTGATCCGGATCGCCTACCAGCACCAGCCGGGCTTTTTGTGGAACTGCCTGTAAAAGACTGTGCAAAAGACCAACGTCTACCATAGACATCTCGTCTATGATCACCGCGTCTGCCTTCAGGGGATTGTGCTCGTCCCGGGCAAAGAACATTTTTCCGGTATGAGGGTCGATTCCGGCTTCCAAAAGCCTGTGAATGGTGGATGCTTCCTTGCCGGTGACCTCGGTCATACGCTTGGCGGCCCGACCTGTGGGGGCGGCCAAAACGCACTGGATTCCCAGTTCATCATACAGCGCCAAAATGCCATTAACGATGGTAGTCTTACCGGTACCGGGGCCACCGGTGATCAGCAAAAGTCCTGTTTTGGCAGCTTCTAAAATGGCCTGCTTTTGCTGCGGAGAATAGCAGACACCGCTGCTTTTGGCAATGCGTTCCACACATTTTTCCAGGTTGTCCGGCGCAGAATATTGGGTCATCGCGTGGTTTTTTAGACACTGGGTACTGTAAACCTCTGCCTCGAACATACCTGGTAAGTAAGCAATTTCCGTATCGGCCAGCAGATCGCAGACCAGACGCTCAAATTCCACCAATCGGGTCACACCCTGGGAAATCACATCTTCTTCAATATTTAGAAGCTGCGCCGTAGCCGGTATCAGTTTGCTCAAGGGCAAAAAGCTGTGACCGGCCAGCAGATTGTAACGCAGTTCAAATAAGATTCCAGCCTCTACACGACGGGGATCATCTCCGGCCACACCCATCTCAATGGCAAATTGATCCACTGCGCCAAAGGGTGCTTCCAACTCCTCATCCATCAAAAGATAGGGGTCATCATATAATAATTCCAGGGTGGACGGGCCATATAGCTTATAACACTTGACAGCCAACTCGGCCGGAAGCCTGTGCATGGTAAAAAATTCAATCAGATTTCGAATACCTACCTGGGTGACAAATTCTTCGCCCATAGCTTTTGCTTTGGCAAGAGAAATGCCGGGGACCTCTGCCAAACGTTGGGGCTCTTGCTCCAAAACCTGCAACGTACTTTCCCCGAAATGCGCTACGATCCGGGCAGCGATTTTTGGACCGATGCCCTTGATTACACGACTGGACAAATAGCCGATAATATCTGCTTTTGTCTGGGGCATCATTCGTTCCAGAAACTCTGCTTCAAATTGCTTCCCGTAGCTGTTGTGGGTAGTCCACTTTCCCGTAACCATCAGGTGTTCGCCCACTACCGGCAGGGGGACCGTGCCGACGACGGTAACAGTTTGACCATCCTGACAATGTAACCGCAGAACGGCATAGCCATTTTCGTAATTTTCGTATACGACAGCGCTGATTACGCCTTGTAAAATCTCAGGCTCCATATCCCGACCCCCCTTTTTTTCTTTTTTATAGTTTACTATATTTCCGGCCAAAAGAAAAGACTTTTTTCGAGCAGATTGGGTAAGCTAATTTAAGTTGTAAAGAATATGGAAACATTGCAAGTTTTTCTTGCCTTAAGCGCGAAAATAGCATATAATGGTAGAAATGAGCAGAAAGGGGCCGGCCACAGTGAAAAATGTAAAAATGCTTGTTTGGCTGACCCAGTTGGGGATGAGCGTGGCGCTGCCGCCGTTGGGCTTTATTTATATGGCAGTACGGCTGCGTGAACGGTTTTCTTTGGGAAGCTGGGTGATTTTTGCCGGCATCGCATTGGGTATTCTTTGTGCGATAGATGGTCTGCGCAGCAGCTTGAAGGCTATGGAAAAAATGAGCGAAACCAAGGACAAGCCCCAACCGCCCGTTTCCTTTAATGACCACGATTAGAAAGGATATGTTTATGCAATCCCGGAAAATTGTACTGACCCAAACCGCTGTTGTTCTTGTGGGACAAGTGATCTGCGTGGCGGCTATGTTTGGTATTTATGCCCTGCTGGGATACTTTTCCCAAAAGGTACTGATTGGCGGAATAGCCGGACTTGTGCTGGCAACGCTGAATTTCTTCTTTATGGCAGTTGGTACATCCATCGCTGCGGATAAAGCCCAGGCGCAGAATGTAAAGGGCGGCAAGGCTGTTTTGCAGCTATCTATGCTCGTTCGGTATGCGGTGCTGTTTGTTGTATTGTTTGCTTTTGGCAAAAGCGGTCTGTGCGACCTAATCGCATTGGTGTTGCCGCTGGTATTTGTCAGACCAATTTTAACATTTGGAGAATTTTTTACAAAGAAAGGGGATGAGAAGCTGTGAGTGTGGAAGTAACCGGCGCATATATCTACTTTACCATCCCAATTTTTGGAGGCATCCCCGTTACCCAGACAGCCTTGTCTGTATTGCTGGTTACGCTGCTTTTGGGCTTTGCCTCTTATTATCTGGGACGTGGGCTGACCAAGCGCCCCGGCAAGCTTCAGGTAATGACGGAAAAGGGCGTGATGCTGCTGCACGGCATCGTGGTGGATACCATGGGACAGCACAATGCCCACTGGACACCCTATATCGGCACGATTTTCCTTTCATCCATTTGCGGTTCGCTGATCGGTCTGACTGGCTTTTTCCGTTCTTCTACAGCGGATCTGAGTGTACCCCTGACCTGGGCTGTGATGACTACAGCCATTATCTGGTATCAAAATATCAAGCATAATGGCTTTTTAGGTTGGCTGAAGGGTTTTACCGAGCCTGTTGTGGTTATGACCCCCATGAATATCATTTCGGAAATCGCCCAGCCGGTTTCTATGGCATTTCGTCATTTCGGTAACGTAGCCGGCGGCGGTGTGATTACGATGATCTTGTATACCGCATTGAGTATGGCTTCTTCGTTCTTGATCAGCTTGGTATCCAAGACGGTGATTGTTCCCATCGTGGTGGTGTTGCTGGGCATCTTGGTAGCGGTATCCGGCTTCCGGAAACAGAAGCTGTCCGGAAAGATCTTCGGTATTTTCTTTTTTGTAACCGGTGCGTTAGGCCTTTTGGAATACTTTGGTATCCTGAAAGCTGTACCGTTCTTGCAATTTGGTATCCCTGCGGTACTGTCTGTTTACTTTGACTTGTTTTCCGGCTTTGTTCAGGCTTTTGTGTTCAGCTTGCTGAGTATGGTCTACATTGCCGGTGCTTGTCCGCCTCCTGAGGAAGCGGTTTAATTATCAAAAAACAAATTTATTTGGAGGAATTTATTATGGAACATGCAATTATTAAGGCAGCTTGCGCAATCGGTGCCGGTCTGTGTATGGGTATCGGTGCTATCGGCCCTGCGATCGGTGAAGGTAATGCCGTCGGTAAGGCTCTGGAGGGTATGGCCCGTCAGCCTGAGGCCGCCAGCGACCTGCGTACCAATATGATCTTGGGCTGTGCAATTACAGAAACTACCGGTATTTACGCACTGCTGATCTCCTTCCTGATTTTGTTTGCAGTTGGCTAAGCACCTTTCACCAAACCAACGAAAGGAGCGAGGTAAGTGGGATTTGAAGAACTATTGGGCGTAAACCCATGGACAGCTGCTTTTACGCTGGCCAATACCATCGCCTTGTTTTTGGTGATGAAGAAGTTTCTGTTCAAGCCTGTTATGAAGATCATTGAAGATCGTCAGCAGGAAATTGATGATATGTACACCCAGGCAGGTCAGGCAAAAGAAAGCGCTGCCGCCCTGGAAACAGAGTACAAGCAGAAGCTTTCTCAGGCGACCCAGACCGGCGAGCAGATCGTAAAAGAAGCAACAGCCCGTGGACAGGCTCGCCAGGAGGAGATTATTCGCCAGGCAAACGAAGCCGCAGATGCGATTCGGAATAAAGCTGAGGCAGATATCGCCCGGGAAAAGAAAAAAGCCCTGAACGATGCCAAGGATGAGCTGGCTGGTTTGGCAGTGGATATTGCCGGCAAGGTAGTAGGTCACAGCCTGACCAATCATGACCAGGCCGTTCTTGTAGATCGGTTCATTGAAGAATTGGGTGGCGGCCAATGACAGAGGTAGGATTAAACTACGGTCAGGCGCTGTATTCCCTGGCAAAGGATGAAAGTTTGTCTAAAGAGATTTTAGACCAACTGACCGTGCTGCAGCAGAGCTTTTCTCAGGAGCCGGATTTTATTCGGCTGCTGGCTGCCCCGGATTTGGGGAAGCAGGAGCGCTGCCAAATTCTCGAGGATTGTCTTCGGGACAAGGTGCATCCCTACGTGCTGAATTTTATGAAAATTCTCACGGAAAAGGGTTGTGCGAAAGCCTTTGCTGATTGTGTGAAGTCCTACCAGACCCAGTATAACCAGGATCACGGAATCCTTCCTGTTCTGGCGTTTACAGCGGTGCGTTTGACAGAAGACCAGCAAATGCGTTTGCAGGAAAAATTACAGCAGGTCACAGGAAAAACTGTGCAGCTGCAAAATCGGGTAGACCCCGATTGCCTTGGCGGTGTCCGTCTTGACTTTGACGGCAAGCGTGTGGACGGAACGGTGAAGAACCATCTGGAAACCCTCCGCAGGCAACTAAATAATACCGTACTTTGAAAGCAGGTACACTATGGAATTACGACCGGAAGAACTGACGAAGATCATTCGTCAGAAAATTAAAGATTATGAAACCAAGCTGGAAACCAGTGAAACCGGTGTGGTCATCCTTGTGGGTGACGGCATTGCCAAGGTTTCCGGCCTGGATAACTGTATGGCCGGCGAGCTGGTGGAATTTCCCAATGGCTCCTACGGTATGGCGCAGAATTTGGAAGAGGACACAGTTTCTCTGGTGATTTTGGGCACAGATAACGGCATCCGTGAAGGTGACAGCGTGAAACGTACCGGACGGGTGGTTTCTGTGCCGGTAGGCGAAGACCTGATTGGCCGTGTTGTCAATGCGTTGGGCGAGCCGATCGATGGCAAGGGTGACATTACTGCGGCAGGCTTCCATCCCATCGAAGTACCGGCACCCGGTATTATTGACCGGGAACCTGTTAATGAACCGTTGCAGACTGGCATTAAAGCAATCGACTCGATGATTCCCATCGGTAAAGGTCAGCGTGAGTTGATCATTGGCGACCGTCAGACCGGTAAAACCACCATCGCTACCGATACCATCCTGAACCAAAAGGGCAAGGATGTTATCTGTATTTACGTGGCGATCGGTCAGAAGCGTTCCACTGTTGCGCAGATCGTGGAGGATCTGACCATTGGCGGCGCAATGGATTATACCATCGTTGTTTCCGCTACAGCCTCCGAACTGGCACCTATGCAGTATATTGCCCCTTACACCGGCTGCACAATGGGCGAATACTTTATGCACCAGGGTAAGGATGTTCTGGTAATTTATGATGATTTGAGTAAGCACGCTGTGGCTTACCGTGCGATTTCTCTTTTGATTCGCCGTCCTCCCGGACGTGAAGCATATCCCGGCGACGTATTCTATCTGCACAGCCGTTTGCTGGAACGTGCAGCGCACCTTTCTCAGGCAAATGGTGGCGGTAGCTTGACGGCCTTGCCCATTATCGAGACCCAGGCCGGTGACGTTTCTGCCTACATTCCCACAAACGTGATTTCGATCACGGACGGTCAGATCTTCTTGGAGTCTGAGCTGTTTAATGCCGGTGTTATGCCGGCGGTAAACCCGGGTATTTCCGTGTCCCGTGTTGGTGGCGCTGCCCAGATCAAGGCTATGAAGAAAGTGTCCGGTTCTTTGAAGCTTCTGTATTCTCAGTACCGGGAGCTGCAGAGCTTTGCTCAGTTCGGCTCTGACCTGGATGCAGACACCAAGGCCCGTTTGGCTTTGGGTGAACGTATCGTGGAAGTGTTGAAGCAAAAGAACAAAGCCCCCGTAGAGGCGGCACACCAGGTATGCATTATTTATGCGGTAGTTAACGGCTACCTGAAGGATATTGCCGTAACGGAAATTCCGGAATTTGAACTGCGTCTGCGTGAATTTATGGACAATCGTTACGAGAATGTCCTGGCCCAGATCCGCACCACCGGTAAGCTGGAGGGAGAAACAGAGGAAACTCTGAAGGCTGCCCTGAACCAGCTTCTTGAGGAGTTCCGAAAGGAGAACTAAGGCCTATGGCTGGCGTTTCAACAAAAGAAATTAAAAATCGCATCCGCAGTATGCAGGCGACTCGCCAGATCACCAAGGCTATGGAAATGGTGGCGGCCTCCAAACTGCGCCGCGCCCAGGCTCAGGTGATTTCTGCCAGACCTTACTTTGAGGCGTTGTACAGCACCATTCACGATATCGTGGATGCAAACAGCGATTTTTCCTCTCCTTATTTGCAAAACAAGGGCGGAAATAACGTGCTTTATGTGGTGATTGCCGGTGACAGAGGTTTGGCCGGTGGTTATAACAGCAATGTGTTAAAGCTTGTGATGTCAGAGCTGGAGGGTAAAGAAGCCACGGTACTGCCTGTGGGCAAAAAGGCGGTAGAGTTTTTCAAAAGCCGGAAGATCAATGCCCTGACGGTGAATTACGCAGATGCGGCCGACGTGACATTGGGTGATTGCTTTACGATTGCCAAGATGTTAAGCAAGGCTTTCCTGGCAGGGAAGTACGACGAAATTCGCGTGGCTTACACCAATTTCGTTTCCGTGCTGTCCCAAACGCCGTCTACGCTGCGTCTGCTTCCGCTGATCCGGCAGGAAACCACCCGGGAAAAGCATGGAAATGATATCCTGTATGAGCCGGACAGTGTTCGGGTCTTCGAGGAAATTATTCCGGAATACCTGGGCGGAATGCTCTATGGTGCGCTTTGCGAAAGTCGTGCGGCAGAGCAGGCAGCACGGCGAACCGCAATGGATTCTGCAACATCCAATGCGGATGAGATGATTGATCAATTAAGCCTGGAGTTCAACCGGGCACGGCAAGCGGCGATCACCCAGGAGATCACCGAAATCGTTGCCGGTTCTTAAGCAGAGGAGAGTGGTATCCTATGAATAAATTAAAAGGAACTGTGACCCAGATCATGGGCCCGGTTTTGGATATTCGTTTCCCTGAGGGGAATTTGCCGGAGCTGCTGAATGCCATTGAAGTGCCTCACGGAGAAACCGTTGTGGTGGCCGAGGTGGCACAGCACATTGGCGATAATGTTGTGCGTTGCATCGCAATGAGTTCTACCGACGGTCTGCGCCGTGGTATGGATGCTTTTGATACCGGCGCAGCGATCAGCGTCCCGGTAGGCGAAGCTTGCCTGGGTCGTGTGTTTAATCTGCTGGGTCAGACCATTGACGAAGGCGCGCAGGTAGAAAATGCAGAGCGCTGGCCGATTCACCGCAGTGCCCCGGCCTATGATGAGCAGGAGCCGGCAACAGAGATTCTGGAAACAGGCATCAAAGTTGTTGACCTGATCTGCCCCTATGCCAAGGGCGGTAAGATCGGCCTGTTTGGCGGCGCCGGTGTCGGTAAGACCGTGCTGATCATGGAGCTGAT
>JAZQWQ010000020.1:0-3299 GCA_045632385.1 Faecousia sp. | reverse complement strand
ATCGAAGAAAAAATGGAGGAGATCCGTCTGGTAAACCGGGCAAAGTGGCTGTTGATCGAAAATCTGAAAATGACAGAATCAGATGCCCATCACTACATTGAAAAACAAGCCATGGACCGCTGCTGCTCCAAAAAGGAGATTGCTCTGGGCATCATCAAAACATATTCCTGAAAGAAAAGGAGTACAGCTAATTCCTTAGCTGTACTCCTCAGTCTGTCAAAGATGATTATTGTTGTGCTTAGGATACAGTCGCATCCAGAATGTTTATCCATTTTCTGCTCCTGAAAATCACCAATGTAATGGCAAACCGAACGCACTCTTCCAGGGACAGGATGAAGTAAACATAAGGAATGGAAAGATTCCAGACAAAAGCGGCCAGCAAACCCAGAGGAACACCAAAGATCCAGGTGCCGATGAGATCAATGTACATGACATATTTCGTTTTGCCTCCGCTGCGCAAGATACCACCGCCTACGATCATATTCTGTATTTTGAAAGGAACAACCAGTGCATAGGCAAACAAAATCCGCCGAGTGATCTGCCTGACGGACTCTTCCACCTGATAGATATTCACGTATAGTCCGCTGGTCATAACAATCACTGCCGACAAAATGGCAGCTCCCACGAAGCCGTATAGCATCAGCTTTTTCGATGCCTGATAGGCTTGCTTCTGCTGATTATCGCCCAGAAGCTTTCCTACGATGACTGCTGCTGCCTGAGACAGACCGCACAGAGCACCGATCGTCAATCCCTGAATAGGGTTTGTCAAGGTCATGGCCGCACAGGCATCCGTTCCCAAATGCCCATAAACGGCGGCATACACATTCTCTCCCAGGCTCCAGATGAATTCACAGATCAGCATAGGCAGCAGAATGGCACCGTACTGCTTCCAGTGGAAGGGCACCTTCTGAATTCTGCCGTTGCATACAAGGGGGAAATCACGTCTGTGGATTCCATACAGGATCAGCATTAGCAGGAAATTCAGTACTTGAGAAATCACCGTGGCAATGGCAGCCCCCTCCATACCCATAGGAGCAAAACCCAGCTTACCAAAAATAAGAATATAATTAAGAACCGTATTAGCCAAAGCCGCACAGACGCTGGCATAGAGCGGATAGCAGGCCTTTTCCGTGCAGCGGAATAAGGTTGCCAGCAAAGTTGCGCCCGCCATAGGAAGGAAGGTTCCTGAAAGAATCAAAAGATACCTTGCCGCAGCTTCCTGTGTCTGCATATCGGTGGTATATAGTCCCATAATTTTCTTGGGAAACAGCATGCAGCCAAAGGTAAAAACGCCTGCAAATGTTAAGGCAAAGACCAGATTCAGATAATAGCTTCTTTTAACCTCACCCCGATTCTTTTGCCCCAGATACTGTGAGATCATAATGCCAGCCACAGCGCCAAATGCTGCTACCACCACATTGTAGATCCCCGCAAATTTACCTGCCAATCCCACCCCCGCGACGATGACACTGCCCAGCTGACCGATCATAATCTGGTCAACGATGCTGAAGGAAGATTGCAGCATAGATTGTAGCGCCACCGGAATGGCCAGGCTGCATACAGCTCGGAAAAAGCTGTCCTTTTCTTTCATTGGAATCCCTCCAAATGCTTTGATACCCTCATTGTAGCGACTTCAACTTATAATTTCAAAGGTTAAGTATGTAACCCTGCACAAAATAATAAGCCGCCGTTTGTATAACTTAACAAACAGCGGCTTTGGTTATTTTGTACTTTCACGAACAACAAGGGACACCGGCAGCCGGATCTCCGTCTCGATTTCTTTTTTTTCTTTCAGTTCCCGAAGCTTCTCAATTGCGATTTTTGCCCGCAGTGCGCCATCCTGCCGGACAGACGTTAAAGGCGGCCAGACCAGTTGGCACATAGGGCTGTCATCAAAGCCCGCAACAGATATCTGATCCGGGACGACTAACCCCTGCTTTTGAAGGAAGTGGATCAGATCCATAGCATAGTAATCAGAAACGGCAAATACACAAGTCACTGTTTCAAGCAGAGAATGATTCTTTTGATAAAACTCCCAGCGTTCTTCCTTCCGCATAGGAATCAATACAAATTCAACTTCTCCTGTATTAAAGCCATCCCGGAAGCCTTGATACCGTTCCAGATCAACGCATATGTTATTATCGGAAATACACAGCGCCCGTTTGTGCCCGCGCTCTCGGAAGTAAGCTCCCACCTGGAAACCACCATTATAGTTGTCAATGGTGATATTCAGAATCCGCTCCGGTTTTTCACAGTACCCATCATAGACCACAAAGGGAACCCGCATATGATTGCGAAGATACATATAGTCTTGATCGCAGAAACCGATCACCACAATGCCGTCCATATTCCACATAGATGCGAATTTGATAATCTCCTCTGCGTTTTTCGCCTTTTTCACCATCATGAACTGCCCGTTGGCCTCGATCTCAGTTGACAGATAATTGAGCGAGGATGAGACAAAGAAATCGTCCAGCGTATGCCCCTCATATTTCTCATGGTCATTGACAAACACACCAGTAATTTTAGAAGAATTCTGGGCCAGAAGGATACCCGCCATATTGGGAATATATTGCCGTTCCTCCAGCAGAGCCATAACACGCTGTACGGTTTCATTTGAAATTTTCTTTGTTTTTCCATGAATCACATTGGAAATGGTGGCTGTGCTGAGACCCAGCTCTTCCGCGATATCACTGATCCTTACCCGCTGTTCTTCCATTTCTGTTCTCCCCCTTTGTGTTTCTTATTGTATTTTATCGAACAAATTGGTATTCGTCAAAGGTTATCCGCATAACCCAAGGAATAATTTATATAACTACCGTGACAGTTCCAGCGGTCGCATTGGTTAATGGTTTAAAGGTGCATAAATATAGGTATCCCTCAAAAAACATTATAACTTGTTTATTTCGACTTGGTTTCGAACTTTGCGGTCTTTGGGTAAGATAAGGGTGTAAACCCCCAAAAAGGAGATAAACGAGGGTGTGACCTTGCATATTATTTGGAATGGTAAACTTGAATTGCTGTAAACGCTACTGGGAAAAATTAGCAAATTATCATACAAACTTTTTTGTTTCTGCCCACACTTTGTGCACATTTATTTCTTGACAAGTGTTTTTTCCGGACATATAACGATGTAAACCGTTGAGGAAGAGTGAGTGAGCTTTCTAAGGTTTCTCCCAGAGAGCCGCAGGTGGTGAGATTGCGGCAGACACCGAAAAGCCGAATGGACTTCCGAGGGTGATCAGAAAAGGTTCATCCTGAGTATGTGAGCCGGAGCTGGACGCTCCGTTATCAAACAG
>JAZQWQ010000019.1:0-2222 GCA_045632385.1 Faecousia sp. | reverse complement strand
GATGGATTTTGGGTTCTTCCAATCCGGCTGGGAGATAATGCCAACAGTGTATCCGGCATGTTCCAGTACCCGGCTGATGATCGCATGGCCGAAAGAAGGATGATCCACGTAGGCATCGCCAATAATATACACGAAGTCACACTGCGCCCAACCCCGCTTAGCCATATCCTGTTTTGAAATCGGCAGAAAATCCATAACGGCCTCCTTAGTTTTTCTGTTAGTATAGCACGAAAAATGCCAAAAAGGAACAGAAAAATCTTCGGAAATGAAAAGTTGCAGAAAAATTAAAAAACAGCGAAAAAACTGTTGACAAATGCAGCAAGCCGTGGTACTATATCCAAGCGGTTGCGAATGCGGCTGCGATATGCGCGAGTGGTGGAATTGGTAGACTCGCTAGATTCAGGTTCTAGTGCTCATTCCGGGCATGCGGGTTCAAGTCCCGCCTCGCGCACCAAAAGAGACAGCTTAAGGCTGTCTCTTTTTTTGTCAGTCGATCCTGCCAAAAGCATGTAAAACCCCTGTGTTTCCAACAAAAAGGGAAGCACAGGGGATTTTTTGTTTTCTTTTAGCCAGTCCAATCCATTTGCAACTGTTTACACCCATTTTGGTCGACCTCGCCGTCCATCCGCCGCCCACCGACGAAAATGGTTCTTTTCACTTTTTTGTTGCAGAACCTTGTCTGTTTAGTTATTATATATGTAGTCTTAAAGGACCAGTTGCGTAAGGATATTTGTTATAGGAGAATAGGCGTAATGGCAAATGTGAATAGAAAGATGAGTAAAACAAAGGTGCATTAAAAAGATTACAAACAGAACAGGAACATCGTATCCTGAGGAACTGTCCGAAGAATTTATTCAGCAAATTACTAAGGATTTCACAATGTATGTTACTATAACACCTTGTCCAAAATGAAAAAGACAGCGACACCTTATTTCTCCTTGGGCTTTACCAACTTTGGAGATAGCATTGTTTGCTTCGGTTTGAAGGACGATAGCAAAATCTATCTGGCAGTTTGGAACCTAAAGGGAGAAGAAATTACAGGTGCCCATTGCAGAAACCATTGCAGATGCGAAAATTGCTTATCCTACGAAAACAGCTGTTCAGCTGCATATTTGCAAAGACGGTATCCAACTGACTTGTCCGGGAACACCCTGTGCAGTATTCTTAGAAATCACAATTTAATACCCTGTAACACAAAGCTTGCGATTGTGCAGAAGGGACAGAAAATGGCCGACACGCGATATAGGTGGCGGCCATTTCTGCTGATGACACGAAGTGATGGATGACCAATAGCGAAAATAACTTGTTGATCATTGACAAACATTATTTTCTATGCTAGGCTACAGCTAGGGTTTTCGTTGACGAAAACCATAAAAAGGGAGAGGGAAGAGTGGTATGTTTAAAATCTATAAAATGCGCGACGATCAGACCATCGGCTTTGCTGCTGACGAGCTGAAAAAGTACCTGTGGACCATGATGCCCACCTCAGGCAACACGCCAATTTCTCTGGATGCTAAGGCTACTGACGGATTTCGGTTAGGCCTTTTGGAGGATTTCGGCTTGGAAAATGAAGCCGTTGACCCGGTGTGGGACGATGTGGTACATATCGACACCACTGCTGAAGGCGGCATCCTGGCAGGCTCTAATCCCCGTAGTGTTTTGTTTGCGGTCTACCGATTTCTGCGACTGAACGGCTGCCGTTGGTTTTATCCCGGTCCGGAGGGTGAATATGTCCCAATGAAGGATATCGAGCCGCAGAAATACCATAAGCTGGCTGATCACCGGGTTCGTGGCTATACCATCGAGGGCAATCCCAGTATGGAACAGGTATCCAGCTGGGTGGACTATCAGGCAAAGCTGGAAATGAACTTGTTTGTGCCCAGTGACCCATATACATATCTGAAGCGCTACTATGAGCGCGCAAGCTTGACAGAAAACCGCCCTGCAGAGGTTTTGACCCCGGAGCAGGCGGATCAGTGGCAGCGTACTTTGGAGAGCGAAGCAATCAAGCGCGGTATGCTGATCAAGGAAGGCGGTCATGGCGCTATTCCGCTTGCATTAGGCATCGATCCTGCCGACCGTTATGCATATCGCAGCGGCGAAAAGCCACTTCCGGAGGAGGCACGTCCTTATATTGCCCTGATTGGTGGAAAACGGGAATTTGGCTGTCGCAACGATTTGAACGATATTTATTATACGAACCTGTGTATGTCCAATCCGGA
>JAZQWQ010000018.1:0-8110 GCA_045632385.1 Faecousia sp. | reverse complement strand
TAATAGGATTGCAAAATAAAAGAAAGGAAGTAATCTTATGAAGAAAACTTTGTCATTAGTACTGGCATTTGCTTTGGTTCTTGGCCTTTGCGCTTGTACCGGCAGCGGTGCAGGCGAAACAACAGAGCCTGCAGCCCAGGGTTTGCAGGTAGGCTATGCCCGAGAGTCCATCACCCCCGGTAACGGTGTGAATATGCGTGGCTACGGCAACCCGGAGCACCGTATTTCTACCGGTTTTCTGGACTACATCTATGCAACTTGTATCGCTCTGAAGGATGGCGAGGATATCGTTTTGCTTTATTCTACGGACATGCTTTGCGCAGATACAGGCTGGACAACGGAAATCAGAGCAAGAATTAAGACAGAATTGGGCGTTCCTGAGGAGAACATCCAGATCGGTGCGACCCATAGCCATACTGCGCCTTCTATCGGTACGGATACATTTCCTGCTATCAAGGAATGGAAGACAATGTATATGGACGCATTGGTGAACACTGCTAAAAAAGCTATTGAAGATTTGGCACCCACTACAATGTACGGCAAAAAGGTGCTGACGGAAAAGCAAAACTTTGTCCGCCATTACAAAATGTCTGACGGCACCTATGCCGGATCCAACTTTGGCGACTGGAGCTTGAAGCCTGTTGATCATGCGGTTCCCGGCGACCCCGGTATGACCCTGATTAAGTTCGACCGTGAAGGCGATAAGAAGGACATCCTGCTGATGAACTGGCAGGCTCATGCTGATATGATTGGTGGCACCCTTCTTTCTGCTGACTATATCGGTGTAACCCGTGACATCCTGGAGAAGGAAACCGGAATGGACTTCATCTTCTTCCTGGGCGCTACCGGTGACCAGAACCCCAACACCCGTATGCCGGAGGAAAAGGCAAATAGCGACTACAAGAAATACGGTCAGGAGTTGGCACAGTACGCAATGGATGCCCTGCCTGAGATCACCCAGAAGATCGAGGGTCAGGGAATTGCATCCAAGCAGGAAACCATCACCTATAAATCCAATAAGTATGGTCAGGATAGATTGGCAGATGCGCTTAAGGTGAACCAGCTCTTCAAGCAGACCGGTGACTCCAGCCAAGCAAATGCCCTGGCAAAATCCTTGGGTTTCTGGTCTGTCTACCAGTGCAACGGCATTGTGAGTTGTTCAAAGACCCCGGAATTTGGTAACTTTACTGTGAATGTACACCGTATCGGCGGCTTGGGCTTTGTGGCAGCGCCTTATGAGATGTTCTCTGAAAACGGTCTGTACATCAAGAACAACTCCCCCTACGATTTTACCATTGTGTCTACAGTTACCAACGGTTACAATAACTATTTCCCCACCAAGGCAGCTTATGAGTATGGCTGCTACGAAAGCTATACCGCAAAGTTTGATACTGGTGTCGGCGAAGATACCGCAACCAAGTTTGTGGAAATGCTGACTGCTATCAAGTAAGAAAAATACCGGTGAGGATTTCCTCACCGGTATTTTTCTGTGCATCCTGCTTGCATTCTTAAAAATAAAAGGTATAATATTATTATCTAAGCAACAGAAAGGAAGTAATCATATGGATAAAACAAATTCTGGCTTGCAGATCGGTTATGCAAGAGCGTCCATAACCCCCGGCGATGGTATGAATATTCGTGGCTACGGCAATCATACCCACCGCCTTTCCACCGGCGCATTGGATACACTGTATGCCACTTGTATTGTTCTGCGAGATGGCGATACAACGATTCTGCTTTACTCTACGGACCTTCTTTGTGCAGATGCAGATTGGACCAGAGAGGCAAGAGCTATGCTCAATGCAGAACTGGGCATTCCTACGGAAAACATTCAGATTGGCGCTACCCATAGCCACACTGCCCCGGCAGTAGGTATCGATTCTTTGCCTGCAGTTGCGCAGTGGAAAAAAATGTACATGAATGCGCTGCTGTCAACCGCGAAAGAGGCCATTGCTGATCTTGCACCGACCACAATGTACGGCAAAAAGGTCATGACGCAAAATCAGAATTTTGTCCGCCATTATCTGATGGAGGATGGCACCTATGCCGGTTCTAACTTCGGTGATTGGAAGTTGGCAATTAAGGGTCACGCAACTGATGGTGACCGGGAAATGACCCTGGTGAAGTTTGCACGAGAAGGGGATAAGAAGGATATCCTGTTGATGAACTGGCAGGCTCACGCAGATATGATCGGCGGCACGCTGCTGTCTGCGGACTATGTTGGCGCAGTACGTAAAATCCTGGAAGACGAAACCGGAATGCATTTCATTTTCTTCCTGGGTGCTACCGGCGATCAGAACCCCAATTCCCGCATCAAGGACGAAAAAGAGCCTGTCAAATACGATGTGTATGGTCAGGAACTGGCGCAATATGCCCTGAAGGCTTTGCCGGAAATGACAGAGATTATCGAGGGTCAGGGGATTGCTTCCAAGCAGGAAACGATCACCTATCGGTCCAATAAGTACGGTCAGGACAGATTGGAAGCTGCAAAGAAGGCAACCCAGCACTTCCGCGCAACAGGCAATGTCAGAGAGGCAAATGATATTGCCAAGGAAAACGGTTTCTTCTCTGTATTCCAGTGCAACGGTATTGTAAGCTGCTCTAATTATCCGGAGGATGGCCAGTTTACGGTGAATGTACATCGCATTGGCGGTCTGGGCTTTGTAGCTGCTTCTTATGAGATGTTCTCTGAAAGTGGCAAATACATCAAGCGCAATTCTCCCTATGATTTTACCATCGTTTCGACGGTTACCAACGGCTATACCAACTACTTCCCCACAAAGGAAGCTTTCGTGTATGGCTGCTACGAAAGCTATACCGCCCGGTTTGATATTGGTGTCGGTGAAGACACCGCTGCCCGGTATGTAGAATTGCTGAAAGAAATTCAATAATAACAAAACTCCGGTGAGGAAATTTCCTCACCGGAGTTTGATTTATACATTAAATAGGAAGTTGACGATGTCGCCATCCTTCATCACATATTCTTTGCCTTCGCTGCGCACAAGACCTTTACTTTTTGCATTGGCCATCGTGCCGCATTCCTGCATATCCTGGAACGCAATGACTTCTGCTCGGATAAAACCACGTTCAAAGTCTGTATGGATCTTACCGGCAGCTTGAGGGGCCTTTGTGCCGTTTTTAATGGTCCATGCACGGCATTCATCACTGCCGGCTGTCAGGAAGGAAATAAGGCCCAACAATGCGTAGGAACTCTTGATCAGTCGATCCAGACCGGATTCGGCAACACCCAGTTCTTCCATGAACATTGCCTTTTCTTCTTCGTCGTCCAGTTCTGCAATGTCAGCTTCCAGCTTGGCGCAGATGGGGATCAGCTGGCTGCCTTCTTTTTCAGCCAGCGCCTTCACTGCCATGTAATGCCGGTTGGCTTCCGGTTCGTTGATCTCGTTTTCTGCCAGGTTCGCAACATAAATGGTCTTTTTCAAGGTCAGCAAATCAGAGGTGGCAATGAGCGCCATATCGTCCTCGGTGCAGTCGAAGGTTCTGGCCAGCTTGCCGGCATTCAGGTGTGTCAAAAGCTCGGAAAACAGCTCTGCTTCCCGGGCAGCTTTCTTGTCGCCGCCCTTCATAGCCTTCTGCGCCTTGTCAATGCGGCGTTCCACCATTTCCATATCCGCCATAACCAGTTCCAGATTGATGATATCAATGTCACGCAGCGGATCAGTAGTGCCTTCTACGTGGGTCACATTGCTGTCTTCAAAGCAGCGTACAACGTGAACAATGGCATCGGTAGTACGAATATTGCTCAGAAACTTATTGCCAAGGCCTTCACCCTTGGAAGCACCCTTAACAAGACCTGCAATATCCACAAACTCGATAACAGCAGGCGTCAGCTTCTTGGGGTTGTGCAGCTGGGCCAACCAATCCAAACGTTCATCCGGTACAGATACCACACCCACATTGGGGTCAATGGTACAAAATGCGTAGTTATCCGCAGGTACACCTGCGTTGGTAATGGCATTAAACAGAGTAGACTTACCCACATTGGGAAGTCCAACGATACCTAATTTCATATATGTTTCTTCTCCTTTGTATGCAAACAGTGGTTAAAATGCAATATTTTAGATTATATCGCATTAGGTCCGTTTTTTCAATAGTATGTCGGCAAATTCTTTACTTTAATGCCTCAAGGGATAATTCTCCTGCCAGCTTAAACAACGCATCCTGCAAAACCTGTTCCAAAGGGATACCGGCGCGTTTTGCGATTTGGTCATAAAAATACGCTACCTCCGGCGCAAGGGTCAAGGTTACCTCAATCATAACAGCCTCCTGCAATGCAAAAACTTTGTTTCATCCTATGAAACCCTTGACAGATATGATACAATATGGAGTATGATATTATCACCGAGAGGATGAGAAAATAAATGGCAAACGATAAAAAGGTTGAGCAGATTACCGATATGGAGGTAGACTTTGCACAGTGGTTTACCGACGTGTGCAAGAAAGCACAGCTGATCGATTATTCTTCCATTAAGGGTGTATTTATTTACCGCCCTTACGGCTATGCAATCTGGGAGAATATCCAGAATATTATGGACAAGGCTTTTAAGGAGCAGGGTGTTGAAAATGTTTATATGCCTCTGTTGATTCCGGAAAGCCTGTTGCAAAAAGAAAAGGATCACGTTGAGGGCTTTGCTCCTGAATGCGCCTGGGTCACAATGGGTGGCGGCGAAAAGCTTGAGGAGCGATATGCCATTCGTCCTACTTCTGAGACCTTGTTCTGCGAGCATTTTGCCAATGTCCTGCAGACTCATCGTCAGCTTCCTATGAAGTACAACCAGTGGTGCAGCGTTCTGCGTTGGGAAAAGACCAGCCGTCCGTTTCTGCGCCATAGAGAATTCCTGTGGCAGGAGGGTCATACCATCCACGCTACCGCTGAGGAAGCAAAGGAATTTACCGAAACAATGCTGAACGTATACGCAGACTTCTGCGAGAATGTCCTGGCAATGCCGGTTACCCGTGGTCAGAAGACCGACAAGGAAAAGTTCAACGGCGCAGAAGCTACATACACCATCGAGTGTATGATGCACGACCGTAAGGCACTGCAGGCCGGTACTTCTCATTACTTCGGTGACGGTTTTGCCAAGGCTTTCGGTATTGAGTTTACCGATAAGACCAATCAGAAGGCAAACCCCCATGAAACCTCCTGGGGTGTTTCCACCCGTTTGATCGGCGGCATTATTATGACCCACGGAGACAATAACGGTTTGGTTCTACCTCCCAAGGTTGCACCTATTCAGGCGATCATTCTGCCCATCGCTCAGCACAAACCCGGCGTTCTGGAAAAGGCAAATGAGTTGAAAGACCGTCTGGCTGCTGCCGGTATCCGTGTGAAGTTGGACGATTCTGATAACTCTATGGGCTGGAAGTGCGCAGAATACGAAATGAAGGGTGTGCCGCTGCGCGTGGAGTGTGGCCCTCGGGACTTGGAAAACGGACAGTGCGTGCTGGTTCGCCGTAACGATGGTGAGAAGACCGTAGTTGCCTTGGAAAACCTGGAAGCTGCTGTTGCAGAGCAGCTGGAGCTGGTACACAAGGGTATGTTTGAAAAGGCAAAGAAGAATTTGACTGACCATATCTACGAAGCCCATTCTTTGGAAGAAGCAAAGAAGCTCCAGGAAGAGAACGGCGGCTTCATCAAGACTATGTGGTGCGGTGAGTTGGACTGCGAGCTGAAGATGAAGGAAGAGGCTGGTATGTCTTCCCGTTGTATGCCTTTTGCACAGGAAAACCTCGGTGACACTTGTCCCATTTGCGGCAAGCCTGCCAAGAAGATGATTTACTGGGGCGTTGCATACTAATACGAACAAAAAGCGGAGAAGTTAAGCTTCTCCGCTTTTTTGATAATAAACACGATATTTGCTTTCATTTCCCGGAGGCTCCGGAACAGCACCAAACAATCCAAATAGGGAAGTACAGCGATTTTCTAATTGCTGATAGGCTTCTTCTCTCGGCTCACCAATGTTGGGGAATTCTCCCACAGCCCGAAACTGTTTCAACACCTTGCGACCGGTATCATTAAAAGACAAGGCTCTGACATAAGGCACAGGCGCAGCAAGAATCTCTTTTGTGATGCCTAAAAAAGCGCAAAGTACCATTCTGTCCAGCCGTGTTCTGGTGTATCGCTTGGACTTTACGTTATCCAGGATTTCCTCCAGTGTGGCATATTTGCGGCTTGCGTGCATCAGCTTTCGCCAAAGGCCCTCAGAGCCATAGGGGAGGGCTTCAAACTCATAATCCGTCATAGTGCGAAGCTTGGCAACAATTGCTTGTTCTCCCAATGCAAGATTGTGCATTGTGGCTACTTGATAAATATCAGCCAAACATGCCGGCACGAAGGGCTGCCAGTTTTCTTCAGACAGCATTTGCTTCCGTACTGCAGTGGCAGAGGGGTTATCCATATCCGGCAGGGTGTCGTGGTAGTGACCTTGCCGCAGGATGGGCATAATTTCCATAGAACTGCCTTGGGATAAAATGGCTTTGCAGTACTCTACCGCCAAAATGTTATTGGGCTGGGCTATGATCTCTGCCGGAACACCCAGTTTGTCAAGGGCTTCCTGCCTTGCAACAGGAAAAGATACACCTTTTGTAAGTTCTTCTTTCAAAACGGCGGAAAAATCAGGTGTCAGCAAGGCCTTTGCCACAGCCCACAAGGTTTCGGCATCCGCAGATTCTGCACCAAAGCAAAGATGGCTGCAAACAGGGGAGAGGATATTCACACCGCTGGCAGCAAAACCTTCGGCAGAAGAAAGGGCAGCGGTAATTGGCAGCTCCAGCACCAAATCCGTACCGCTTGCGATTGCGGCCTTGGCCCGTACCATTTTGTCAAAAATGGCAGGACTGCCACGCTGAACGTAATTTCCACTCATCAAGCAGACGATCGCACTTTCGGGATGCGCAGCGCGAATTTGATCGATTTGCTTCTTATGTCCCAGATGCAGAGGGTTATATTCACATATAATTCCTATGATCTTCAAAAAAATATCTCCTTTTTCTGAAAATTATTGAAACAGGACTTGAGAAATTGGAAAAAATATTATACAATACTCGTATCTATGGTCATTTTATCATAAAACTTGAAAAAATGAAACATTATTTTAGGAGGCAAACGAAAAATGAACATTTTGATTATCAATGCCGGCAGCTCTTCCCTTAAGTATCAGCTGATGAATCCTGAGACCGGCGAAGTTTCCGCAAAGGGTCTTTGTGAGCGTATCGGCATTGACGGCCGTCTGAATCACAAGGTTGGCGAGAACAAGGTAGTTAAGGATATTCCTATGCCCACCCACTCCGAAGCAATCGCTGCTACTTTGGAGATTCTGCAGGATGCTGAGCATGGTGTCATCAAGTCTGTTGACGAGATCGACGCTGTGGGTCACCGCGTGCTCCACGGTGGTATGGAATTCTTTGACAGCTGCATTATCAATGACGAGGTTATTACCGCTATCAAGAAGTGCATCCCTCTGGGACCCCTTCACAACCCCGCAAACCTGATGGGTATCGAGGCTTGCCAGGCTGTTATGCCTACCACCCCTCAGGTTGCTGTGTTTGACACTGCATTCCATATGACTATGCCTCCCAAGGCTTACCGTTATGCGATCCCCACTGAGTACTATGAGAATGACTCCATCCGTCGTTATGGCTTCCACGGTACTTCTCACAAGTACGTGGCTCGTCGTACTGCTCAGCTGGTTGGCAAGACCGAGTTTAAGATGGTCAACTGCCACTTGGGCAACGGTTCTTCTATGTCCGCTGTTAAGGACGGCAAGTGCCAGGATACCACTATGGGCTTGACCCCTCTGGCTGGTGTGCCTATGGGTACTCGTTCCGGTGACATCGATGCAGCTGTTGTGCAGTTCATCTGCAATAAGTACGGTATGAGTGTTGACGAGTGCCTGAATATGCTGAATAAGAAGTCCGGCATGTTGGCTATGTCCGGTGTTTCTTCTGACTTCCGTGATCTGGAAGACGGCGCTAAGAACGGCGACGAGAATTGCGCACTGGCTCGTGACAAGTTCTGCTACGAGGTTGCCAAGTACGTTGGTGCTTACGCTGCTGCTCTGAACGGCATTGACGTTCTGACCTTCACCGC
>JAZQWQ010000017.1:0-3471 GCA_045632385.1 Faecousia sp. | reverse complement strand
CACCTCGCAACCAGTATATAGCAATAATCACAATATTTCAAGCAATAAATACAATTTATATTGCATTTAATTAATGGTAAACTATTTACAACTGTGCTAAAAACAGGAATGGAGGAGTATATATGCCAATGCAAATGGGTTTCCGTTGGTACGGAGAAGGCAACGACAAAATCAAACTCAGTGACATCAAGCAAATCCCCGGTGTAACCAGTATTGTCTGGGCGCTGCACCACAAAATGCCCGGTGAGATCTGGGAAGAGGCTGAAATTGCCGAGGTGAAGCGTCAGTGCGAGGAATACGGCTTCAATATCGATGTGGTTGAATCTGTAAATGTCCACGACGATATCAAAATCGGTCTGCCCACCCGGGACCAGTACATCGAGAATTACAAGATCACAATGCGCAATCTGGCAAAATACGGTGTAAAGGTTATTTGCTACAACTTTATGCCCATCTTTGACTGGACACGGAGCAATCTGTTCCACGAAGTCGGTGACGGCTCCACTGCCCTGTTCTACGAAAAGAATATGATTCAGGATGATTACAATGCCATGGCAAAATACATCCTGGACTTTACGGAAAAGTACAATATGTCCTTCCCGGGTTGGGAGCCTGAGCGTATGGCCAAGCTGGACGAGCTGTTCAAGGCTTATAAGGATGTGGATCACGAGAAATTGTGGGCAAATCTTAAGTACTTCCTGGAAGCTTTGATGCCTACCTGTGAGGAGACCGGCATCAAAATGGCCATCCATATGGACGATCCCCCCTGGGACATCTTCGGTCTGCCCCGTCTGCTGATTAACGAAGAGAATATTGATCGTTTCTTAAAGATGGTGGACAACCCCTATAACTGTCTGACCCTTTGCTCCGGTAGTTTGAATGCCGACCCCAACAACAATGTAGCTGCCATCGTCCGGAAGCATTGCGATCGTATTGCCTTTGCCCACATCCGGAACGTCAAGCACTTTGAAAACGGTGACTTCTCTGAAGCCAGCCACAGAGATTGCGACGGTGACACCGGTATTTTGGATATTTTGAAGGCTTATCACGATTGCGGTTTTGAGGGCTACATCCGTCCCGACCACGGAAGACATCTGTGGAACGAAGGTCCCGGCAATGTCCGTCCCGGTTATGGTTTATATGACCGTGCTTTGGGTATTATGTATATGTTAGGTGTCTGGGATATGCTGGACAAACTGGATAACAAATAACAAATAAATGGAGGCAATAAAAATGGCTAATCTTCCCTTGAACATTGATTATACCGGAAAGGTAGTTGTGGTCACCGGTGCCGGTGGCCTGATCTGCGGCGCTATGGCTGCAGCATTTGCCCGCAGCGGTGCTAAGGTTGCTG
Source organism: Faecousia sp. (assembly GCA_045632385.1). Taxonomy (GTDB): domain Bacteria; phylum Bacillota; class Clostridia; order Oscillospirales; family Oscillospiraceae; genus Faecousia. Next base: position 2,117 of record JAZQWQ010000017.1, on the reverse strand, counting down.
CGCTGGACTTAAACGAGGACGCTGTGAAAAAGCTGGCTGACGAGCTGAAGGCTGAAGGCCTGATCTGCGAAGGCTACAAAGCAAACGTTCTGGAGCCGGAGGCTCTGGAAGCTGTCCATCAGCAGGTGCTGGCTGATCTGGGTCCCTGCGATATTCTGGTCAACGGTGCCGGCGGCAACAACCCCCGGGCTACCACTGACAATGAGTATCAGCACGAAGCCAAGGAAGGCACAAAAACCTTCTTTGACCTGGATGCTGCCGGTGTGGACTTTGTATTCAAGCTGAACTTCCAGGGCACTCTGCTGCCCACCCAGGCTTTTGCCAAGGATATGGTGGCAAAGAAGCACGGTGTGATCCTGAACATCTCTTCTATGAATGCCTACACTCCCCTGACTAAGATCCCCGCTTACTCTGCCGCTAAGGCCGGTATTTCCAACTTCACCCAGTGGCTGGCTACCCACTTTGCCGGCACCGGCATTCGCTGCAATGCCATTGCCCCCGGCTTCCTGGTATCTGCCCAGAACAAGGCCCTGCTGTTCAACGAAGACGGCACGCCCACTGCCCGTTCTTCAAAGATTCTCAACGGCACACCCACTGCTCGTTTTGTCGATGCTGACGAGCTGATCGGCGCAACCCTGTTCCTGTGTGACGACAAGTCCGCTTCCGCAATTACCGGTGTGGTTCTGCCTGTAGATGCCGGCTTTGCCGCTTACTCCGGTGTATAAAAAAAGGAGAACATATTATGGCTAAGATTATTACCTTTGGCGAACTGATGCTCCGCCTGCAACCTTATAACTATGAGCGTTTTGTTCAGTGCGACCACGTGGAATTCACCTTCGGTGGTGGCGAAGCCAACGTTGCCGTTTCCCTGGCAAACTATGGCTTGGATGCAGCTTACGTTACCAAGCTGCCCACCCATTCCATCGGTCAGGCTGCTGTCAACTCCCTGCGCCGCTATGGTGTGGACACCTCCAAGATCGTCCGTGGTGGCGAACGTGTAGGTATCTACTTCAACGAAAAAGGCGCTTCTCAGCGTGGCTCTGTGTGCATTTATGACCGCGCCCATTCTGCCATTCAGCAGGCTTCTCCCTCTGACTTTAACTGGGATGAGATCTTTGAGGGTGCCCAGTGGTTCCACTTTACCGGCATTACCCCGGCACTGGGTGAAAACCTGGTGGAGATCTGCAAGCAGGCATGCGTCGCTGCCAAGGCCCGTGGCATTAAGATCTCCTGCGACCTGAACTACCGCGGCAAGCTGTGGACCCGTGATCAGGCTCGCGCAGCAATGACCGAACTGTGTCAGTATGTCGACGTGTGCATCTCCAACGAAGAAGATGCCAAGGACGTATTCGGCATTGAAGCAGAAGCTACCGACATTTACGGCGGCAGCCTGAACCACGAGGGTTACAAGTCCGTTGCCAAGCAGCTGGCTGACAAGTTTGGCTTTGAGATGGTGGCCATCACCCTCCGGGAAAGCCACTCTGCCTTTGACAACGGCTGGAGCGCAATGCTCTACAACGTTAAGAACGATGAGTACTGCTTCTCCAAGAAGTATGACCTGCACATCATTGACCGCGTTGGCGGCGGTGACAGCTTCGGTGGCGGTCTGATCTACTCCCTGCTCACCGGCAAGGATACCCAGGCTGCAGTTGAGTTTGCAGTTGCTGCTTCTGCCCTGAAACACTCCATTGAGGGTGACTACAATATGGTCACAGTTGCCGAAGTGGAAAAGCTGGCTGGCGGCGACGGTTCCGGCAGAATTCAAAGATAATTAAAAAAAGTGGGTGCTTTCGCACCCACTTTTTTTCTGGAAATCTATAGAAATATCTTTAAAACTGTGGTATGATAGAAAAAACTTTTCAGGAGGAGTCAAAATGAAAGCAATTATCAACGCAGAGCTTGTTATGCGTGACCATTTAATCCCCGAAGCGGTACTTTTTATTGAGGACGGCAAGATCGCCGGCTTCGGTGAAATGCGCACCACCAAAATCCCCGAGGGTTGCGAAATCATTGATGCCCAGGGCGCTTATGTAGGCCCCGGCTTGGTGGATATCCACTCCCATTCCGGCACCGGTGTTCGCTTTATCCACGAGCCTGCAAAGGCGACCAAGGAGCAT
>JAZQWQ010000016.1:0-1674 GCA_045632385.1 Faecousia sp. | reverse complement strand
GAAACGCTTGTTGAAACGATCAACACGTCCACCGGTGTCAACCAGCTTCTGCTTGCCGGTATAGAAAGGGTGGCACTTGGAGCAGATTTCGACACGGATGTCCTTCTTGGTAGAACCGGTAGTAAAAGTGTTACCACAGGCACAGCGGATGGTAGTCTGTTCGTACTCGGGATGGATGCCTTCTCTCATGTTGTTCACCTCTTTCTGCTAACTTAAAAGGGCAAAATAACCCTAACAATCTTCATTCGCCCGGATATCATAACACACAGGCGGCAATAATGCAAGTGTTTTTTTCTGAATTTTCAAAAAAACTATCAAAAAGCCCAGTTTCCGTTCCGGAAGATGGGAATAACCTTACCATCTCGGGTGGTTGCATCGATGTTCATCGTGTCACAGCCGATCATAAAGTCCTCGTGGATCATAGATTCGTTGATACCCAGCTGACGGCACTCTTCCAAGGTTCTGTCGTGATAATTTTCCAGCGTATCGCAATAACCGCTACCAATCGCCAGATGACAGGCCGCATTTTCATCAAACAAGGTGTTGTAGAACAGCAGGCCGCTTTCTGCAATGGGGCTCTTTTCCGGAACCAAAGCACATTCGCCCAGGTAGCAGGAGCCTTCGTCCATATTGACCAGAGTGTTGAGCAGTTCATTGCCCTGCTCTGCCTTTGCTTCCACGACTTTGCCGTTTTCAAAGCGCAGATAGAACCGGTCGATCAGCTGACCCTGGTAAGACAAAGGCTTTGTAGAATAAACGATACCTTCTGCCACACCCTTTTTAGGAGAGATAAAGCACTCTTCAGAAGGAATATTGGGGTTAAAGTAAATACCCTGACGGCTGGTTTCGCCACCACCGCAGAAACGACCCTCCGGGATCATACCTACGGTAAAATCGGTTCCGTTACCGGCAGTATAATGCAACGTTTCAATTTGCAGGCTGTTAAGATAATCGCAACGGGCTTTTAAATTGGCATTGTGCTTCTCCCAAGCCTTGATAGGGTCTTCCTCCACGCGGGAAGTGGACAAAATTGCCTCCCAAAGCTTTTCCACTGCCTGATGCTTGCTCAAATTAGGGAACATTTTCTTTGCCCAGGCCACACCGGGAACCGCCGCAATGCACCACTGTTCTGCGCCCTCTACCTTGTCCAGGTACGGCTTCATAATGGGGTAACGCAGCTGGCGCACCTTAGCATATTTTTCCATATTGATGCCCTTCAGACCGTCCGGATCCTCAGAAATCAAATGGATGCGGCAAGGCAGCGCATCGACTCTATGTTGCATTTTGGCTTCCTGCCAAGCTTCCACCTTGCCCAAGGTCTTTAAGTTCTGGTATTTGACGTGAACTTTTTCCAAAGGCTGATAGGTCCACTCTACGCTGACCTTTTTGGCTTTGGCCTTATAAGCTTCCTCCACGACCATTTGCACAAACTCCGGTTGATCCAGTTCTGCGTAGATCACAACCTCTTGTCCTTTTTGCACGTTAACACCGCAGCGGACAATCAGCTGTGCATACTTGCGAAGTACGGTTTTGTTCATAGAAAGCACCTTCTTTTTAGATTTTCCCTTATTTTAGCAAAGTTTTTTGTTGTCGTCAATTGAAAACAAGGGAAATATGACATATAATACCAGCAAAGAGGTGTTATTATGCTAACCAGAGAAGAATTTCATACAT
>JAZQWQ010000015.1:0-5103 GCA_045632385.1 Faecousia sp. | reverse complement strand
ATTTCTTTGAGTCCCACAGCTACTGACGGTTTCCGGCTGGGTCTTTTAGAGGACTTTGGTCTGGAAAATGAGGCTGCTGACCCGATTTGGGATGACGTAGTACACATCGACACCACTGCTGAAGGCGGCATTTTGGCAGGTTCCAATCCCCGAAGCGTTCTGTTTGCGGTTTACCGCTTTTTACGTTTGAACGGCTGCCGCTGGTTTTATCCCGGCCCGGAGGGCGAGTATGTGCCTATGAAGGGTCTTGATCCCCAAAAGTATCACAAGCTGGCAGACCACCAGGTGCGCGGCTATACCATCGAGGGCGACCCCAGTATGGAGCAAGTAGCAAGCTGGGTGGACTACCAGGCAAAGCTGGAAATGAACTTGTTTGTACCCAGCGATCCCTATGTTTATCTCAGACGTTACTACGAGCGCAGATACTTAACAGCCAACCGTCCCGCAGAAGTTATCACTCCGGAACAGGCGGATCAGTGGCAGCGCACCCTGGAGAGCGAAGCGATTAAGCGCGGTATGCTGATCAAAGAAGGCGGTCACGGTGCTATTCCGACTGCATTAGGTATTGATCCTGCTGACCGTGAGCTATATCGCAGCGGCGAAAAGAAGCTTCCGGAGGAAGTACGTCCCTATCTTGCGATGATTGGTGGCAAACGGGACTTGCATATTCGCAACGATATTTATTTTGCAAATCTGTGTATGTCCAATCCTGAAATTCGCCGCAAGCTGGTTCTGCATTATGCGGACAAAGTTCAGGATAACCCCCATCTATGTATGTGCGCGATGGGTTTTGCCGACGGAACGCACAATCACTGCGAATGTGAGGAATGTAGCAAGCTGCACCCCTCTGATTTCCAGGTTATAATCGCCAATGAGCTGGACGAAGAACTGACCCGTCGCGGCAACACCACCACAAAGGTCTCCCTGAGTACCTATGTGGATATGATGTTCCCACCCAAACAGGAAAAGCTCAAAAATCCTGACCGCTTCCTGCTTCAGTTTACACCCATTTCCCGTTCCTATGCCTCCAGCATTACCGAGGACACCGTTCTGCCGGAACCGTTTCCCTATGTACGCAATGCTTGGCAAGCACCGAAGGGTATTGCCCAGTGCGCAGCGCTGTTCCAGGCATGGCGGAAGGATATGGAAGTACCTGCTTTTGCTTATGAATACCACTTCTGGCGGCCGCTGTTCCGGGATCCCGGCTTGATGCTTGTCTGTCGACGTCTTTACGAAGATGTAAGATCTCTGAAGCTACTGGACATTAACGGTTATCAGCAGGACGGCTCTAATAAACACTTCTTCCCCCACGGCTTCCACCAGTTTATCCACGCGGAAACCCTGGTCAACCGGGATTGCGATTACAATGCGCTGTTGGAGGACTATTTCTCCTTGCTGTACGGTGCAGATTACCAGAAGGTTCTTGAGTACTTAAACGGGGTGTCTGCGGCCTTCGGTGAGAAGTATATGAACGGCGAGGACTATGTAGAGGGCGCAACGGATCCGCTGTACAACCCTGCCCACGCAGCGGATCTGGAGCAGGTATTCGAGTTGGCGGCACTGGCCCGGTTTTATATTAAAAGAAACCGCAATGCCCCTGTGCGTATTCAAGCGCTTGCCTGGAGACTTTTGGAGCGCCACGCAGAATTGGTCGAGTGCTTGGCGGATGTGTTTATGCTCAAAGCCCGTGGCTTCAACAAAAAAGCCCTGGAAAAATTTGAAAAACTGGTTCAGGACTTCGGCCGTCACGACTATGAATTGGAACGCTGGATGGACTTCGGCCTCTGGGCAAATACCAACCGTGCTGCGGTTATCAAGATGCCTTTTGTAGAATTTTAACCCGGAAAAATTGGAGGTGTTTGAAATAAATACGAAAGTTTATATCGCGCCGTCGGCGGTTGTTACCGGCGAGGTCACTTTAGAAAATAACGTAAATATCTGGCACGGCGCTGTGCTGCGTGGTGATAGCGGACGAATCTTTGTCGGCGAAAACAGCAACATTCAGGATAACTGTGTGCTGCACGAACAGACCACTGTGGGCAAAAACTGCACCGTCGGTCACGGCGCGATCCTACACGGCTGCACCATCGGCAACAACAGCCTGGTGGGTATGGGCGCTATCGTGTTAAACGGTGCGGTCATTGGGGAAAACTGTATGATCGGCGCCGGCGCTTTGGTCACAGGCAAAATGAATGCCCCGGACGGGTCGCTGATTTTGGGCAATCCGGCTACCGTGGTCAAGCCCCTGACCCCGGAGCAGATCGAATACATCCGCAAGGATGCAGAAGATTATGTAAGCCTTGCAAAAGCCACATTATGATCAAAAAAGCAGATGGTGATAGCACCATCTGCTTTTGTTTTATTTATCCGTAGACAAGGTGTAGGCCAGCCACTGTTCTGCATACGCATTTTCCCAGACCGTACCGTCTGTAAAATAGGCCGCGGACAAAATCAGTTTTGCGTGGGCGCTGCCCTCCTCTGTAGGGAGAACAAACAGGGACTTTTCCAATGCCTTGACCTGGGTCAAGGCTTCCTTTGTGACATTCGGTGCAACTGAGCCGCCCACGTCTACCGGCTTGCCATCTTCATCGTACCACAAAACATACATTTTGGCAGTGTCAATGTCCACACTTACTTCATTGGCTACCAAAACGTGTAAGCCATCATTTTCCGTAAAGGTAGTTTCCACTTTCAGGAAGGGACATTGCACATTTTCCTCTAATTTTGCGATCTGTGCAGGATCTATCGTGGCAACGGTTTCCGGCTCGGTAGCAGGCGCAGAACCGGAACAGGCAGAAAGGGTCAATGCCACCAGAACAAGGAACACAATCCATCTTCTCATTGTATGCTCTCCTCTTGAGGGATAATTCTGGACCAGTCGAACAAGTCGCCCGGGTCGCTTTTCTTGGGACTGAATTCTTCGTGACCGATCACGTGATCCCGGTCCAACGGAATGTCGTGTCGGGCGCAAATATCTGCCACCAAATCCTTTAAAGATTCGTACTGGGCCTCAGTAAAGCCCCGATCTTCCTTGGGGATCTTGTTGTACTGCCATTTGTGCAGATATCCGGACATCTCTTCATAGGTACCCATACCCATCACTTCGATGCCAATGGAGTATTTGTTCATTTTGTTGGTGTACTTTTCATCATCCAGCCAAGTACCGTAACCTGCGTGCCAGGCAGACCGATCCTCCGGGATATAGCAGAAGATCTGGCCCTCTCTATCCACCATATAATGCACGCTGACACCGGCATCGGTAAAGGTCTGCCGGACATATTCGTGATTATAAGGGTCATCAAAATGATTGACCACCGCGCTGCAAAAATGGATCATTACAAATTCCGGAGGGAACTCCTGCTCCCAGGAATAATCTGTAATTTCCCCAAGAAAATATTCCGTCGCCCCCGGATATACCGTGATTTTTTCTTCCACCGTTGTTTCCGGTACGGTTTCTACAGTAGTAGGTGCTACGGTCGTCTGTTCGGTGGTTTCCACCGGCGCTTGCTTTCCGCAACCGGCCAGCAACAGCAGACAAATCAGAAAAAAAATGCCGTATTTTTTCACGTTTCTCTCTCCTAATCTATTTTTTGAAGCACAACAGCTGTCCGGCAAGGCAAATACAAACGCACTCCGTATCCTCCGTTTTGGGAAAGGGTTTGGTAGGTGTTGTGGTGAATACGTCCCTGTCCGCCGAAGCAGAAATCATCAGAGGCCAAAACCACCTGATAGGCTCCCGGTTCTTTCACCGGCAGGAAGAAGCCGTCATAGGAATTTTCCGGGTGCAGATTAAAGGCAAAAATGCCCTTTCCTTTTTGGTAGGCCAGCAATTTTGCATTGTTATCCAGCCACAGCTGTTTTGCATTTTTCTTGAAAAGCTTTAATTTTTTTGCGATTTTTACCATCTGCTTTTCAAATGCCTGCAAATAGCCGTATTTCAGGTTGGGATCGTCCGCCAGCGACCACTGACGACGGCAGTAATGGTAGCTCCAGCCATTTCCCTCCCGGGGAAAATCGATCCACTCCGGGTGGCCGAATTCGTTGCCCATAAAGGTCAGGTAGCCCTCACCTCCCAGGCTCATGGTCAAAAGCCGGATCAGCTTATGCAGCGCCATACCCCGGTCGATCACCAGATTTTGGCTGTCTTTTTCCATATTCCAGTACATCTGGTCATCGCACAGCCGGAACATCAGGGTCTTATCGCCAACCAAGGCCTGATCGTGGGACTCGCAATAGCCAATGACCTTTTCCTTGGGGCGACGCTGGGTCAGTTCAAAATACAGATGCCCCAGATCCCAATGCTCGTCCGGCACTTCCTTGACCATTTTGATCCACAGATCCGGTTCGCCCATGGCCAGACGATAGTCAAAACCAATGCCGCCGCTTTGAATTGGCAGACACATACCCGGCAGCGCAGACATATCCTCCGCAATCAAAATTGCCTTGGGATTTACCGCCCGGACAAGTTCTGTTGCCAGCTGCAAATAGGTCACAGCTTCTGTATCGGTGTTCATAGAAAAGTAGCTGTCATAGCAGTCAAAGCTTGTACCAAGACCGTGGTTTTGGTACAGCATAGAAGTCACACCGTCAAAGCGGAAGCCGTCAAAATGGAACTCCTCCAGCCAGTATTTCAGATTAGAAAGCAGGAAGTGCAGCACCTGATTTTTGCCATAGTCAAAGCATTTTGTGCCCCAGGCAGAATGATCACCCCGGGCACCCTGGTGGAAATACTGGCAATCGCTGCCGTCAAATTCGTTGATACCCTCCCGGGTATTGCTGCAGGCGTGGGAGTGTACCACGTCCAGCAAAACGGCAATGCCCATTTTATGGGCGGTGTTGATCAGGTCTTTTAATTCCTCTGCCGTGCCGAAACGGGAAGACGGCGCAAAAAAGTTCGTTACCTGATAGCCAAAAGAAGCATAGTAAGGATGCTCCATCACCGCCATAATTTGTATGGTATTATAGCCTAATTTTTTGATGCGGGGCAGGACTTTTTCTGTAAATTCCCGGTAAGAACCGATTTTTCCCTCTTCCTGCGCCATACCGATATGACATTCGTAAATAAACAAGTCTTTTTTCGGCTTAAAATTATCATCTGTCCAG
>JAZQWQ010000014.1:0-4145 GCA_045632385.1 Faecousia sp. | reverse complement strand
AACAAGAGGACCAATTTTGTGTATTATCGTGTATCTTTGTGTTGCTTTTTTATACACAACAATAAAAACAAAAACCTGGGGAAGCATGCTTTTACGTTTGTTGGTAGTGGCGGTAACGGCTTATTTTGCATTTAGTGATGCTATAGAAACTGTAGCAAAAAGTTTGCAAACACTCTTCTCAGAGTTAGGCGTGAGCACCCGTATTTTTGATTATTTCCTAAAAGGAACTATTTCTGAGGGAACAGGCCGAGATGCATTAAGTGTTAAGATATGGGAAGCAATTGATAACAATCTTTTATTTGGTTATGGATTAATGGGAGACCGACCGATACTTGGTGGTACATATGCACATAACCTGTTTTTGGAACTGTGGTGTCATTATGGCATTTTTTGTGGAACAGCGCTGATTATTGCAATCTTGGTATTGGCTGTAAAAGCACTAAAAGGGCAGCGAGGAAACCAGGATGTTGTATTGCTTTTGCTGATGTTGATTTGCTTGGTTTTTGTGAAATTAATGGTGTCGAATTCTTATATTCGTGACGAATATTTCTTTTTTGTGCTGGGCATTTTGATTGCAACTGCGAGAAGTCATTATGATACAAGCAATATGCCAAATAATAGAAAAGGCGAAACCGGGTAGCCTTTTGCGGCATAATTCGGAACTAATTTAGAATATTGCAAAGGATGATGAAGCAAGATGAAAGTTTGCGATATAGTATTAAATTCTATATGGTACGATCCGCGGGTAAGGAAGCAAATTAAAGAGTATAGAGCACAAGGTGTGGAAGTGTGCTGTGTGGGACTGAAGTGCGTCCGATACGATAAAGAGAAAGTTGCGCAGATTCCTTGCCCGGTGACAATTGTAGAAACCCCCGAAAAATATGAGGGAAAACAGAAGAATCCTCTTAAAAAGGTAATGCGGGAAAGCGTCCGATATCGGGATCTGCGGGATGCGATTGTTGCATATCAGCCGGATGTGATCCATGCAAATGATCTGACTGCTTTAATTCCTGCCTATATGGCGACAAAAAAGCTAAAATGCAGATTGGTTTTTGATTCTCATGAAATCAATGTTGAGAATTTTTATAACGGTGGACAGAAATTATATGCGGCAATCCTAAAGCACATTGAACGTAGACTGTGTAAAAAGGTTGACAAGATGGTTTGCGTCAGTCATGCTGCGGCAGAGTATTTTGCCAAAGAATACAAGATCCCAAAGCCTATGGTGATCACTAATTGTTCTTTGAAGTCTGAGCAGTGTATTCAGGACATGAAAAACCCCGGTTTCGAGATTCTGAATCACGGGCAGTTTTATGCCGGACGAGGCTACGACATTATGGTAGAAGCCTCTCGATACCTGAAGGACTATCCGGAAATCAAGCTGGCTTTGCGTGGCTTTGGTGTTATGGAGCAGCAGCTGCGGGATCGGGCGGATGCACTGAAAGCTGACAATGTGATTTTCTACCCAAAGGTGCTGGTGGAGGAACTGATCCCTTATGCATCTCACTCTATGGTAGGTGTTGCCATGACTGAGGCAATTTGCCTGAATTTTAAGCTTTCTGTTTCTAATAAGCTCTTTGAGTATGCCTCTGCTGGCTTGCCGGTGATTATGTCTGACATTCCTGAGCATCGGTACTTAAACGAAAAGTATCAGTTTGGCATCATCATTCCGGACAATTCTCCCAAAACATTTGCGGAAGCAGCCATTCGCCTTTATACCAATAAGGATTTCTACAAAAAGTGCGTAGAGGGCGCAATCCGTATGACTGAGGAAGTCAACTGGGAGACAGAGTTTTCCAGATTGATTGAATTTGAAAGGTCGTGTGTCACCGGTGAAAAATGAGAATTCACAGGTACAGCTGGGCGCGGTCTTATCTTATATTCTGGTAGCTCTGAATGCGGTTTATGGTCTGTTCCTGACACCGTTTGTCTTGAGTCAGATCGGCGAGGCAGCGTACGGTGTGTACAAGACGGTTTCTTCGTTTACAAGTGCACTGATGGTGCTGGATTTGGGCCTGGGCGGCACTATGATGCGCTATATTGCAAAATATAGGGCGGATAAGGAAGAACACAAAATTCCTAACTTTGCCGCGATGAGCTTTATTCAGGCAACCGTAATTTGCGGTGTCATGGCTGCTGTTACTTTTGTACTGTATTTTTTTCTGGATGTTATATACAAAAATGGATTAACAGTCCCGGAATTAAGCAAGGCAAAACAGCTTTATATTTTCCTAGCACTTGGTTTGCTGGCACATATTTATCAAAATGTGCTTAACGGAATTATTTGCGGCTATAATCATTTCGTCTTTGCCAACGGAGTTAAGGTAACAAGATTGGTCATGCGGATTGCATTGGTATTCCTGCTGCTTGGCATATTCAAAGATCCGTTGACATTGGTTATGATCGATCTGTGTGTAACAGTAGCGTTTGCTCTCTTGGAGCTTTGGTATATGTTTGCGCGACTGAAAGTGAAGGTCAAGCTTGTACGGTGGGAGCAAAATGTATTTATTGAATCCTTTGGTTACACAATTTTGATGTTTTTAACATCCTTGGTGAGCCAAGCAAATACAAATCTTTCCAATATCATTGTTGGAGCGAGCATATCTTCCACAGCGGTGACAATCTATTCGCTGGCAGTTTTGATTTTCGGTATTTATCAGCAAATGTCCACTGCAATTTCTGGTGTTATGCTGCCCACGGTAACAAAGAGCCTGAAAAATGACGACGAGAATTACTCGGCAACGGTTTCGCTGATTTCAAAGGTAGGAAGAATTCAGTTCCTGCTTTTGGGTGCGGCATGCAGTGGATTTCTTGCGTTGGGTCGGCATTTTATTGAGATATGGTTGGGCGCAGGGTATGAAGATGTATATGTTCTGACCCTGATCCTTATGGGGCCTGCCCTGCTGGAGCTGTGTGTGAATGTTTGTCTGTCCATTTTACGGGCAAAAAACATGTTGGGTTTCCGAACAATGATCATTACAGCAACAGCAATGCTGAATCTCATGTTGATTATGCTGTTTATCGGGAAATGGGGCTATTACGCCTGTGCGGTTTCCACCGCCGGTACATACTTTGTCAGCAGTGTTCTTGTAATGGGAGTGTACTATTACAAAAAGCTGGGCATCAATCTGCTCAAGCTGTACCGGGACATTTTCAAGGGTATTTGGCTGTGCATCATCCTCAGTGCCCTGGCAGGCTTTGGTGCGGCTTGTATAGTACCTGCTGGTGCACTGGTAAAATTCTTGGTCGGATTTATAGCGTTTGTAGCGGTATATGCCGTGACACTATTGATTTTTGGTTTGAATAAAAGTGAAAAGAATGTTATTTTTTCAAAAGTGAGGAGATTTATCAAATGATCAACGTAATTGGACTGGGCTATATCGGTTTGCCCACGGCGCTGATGCTGGCATCTCACGGTGTGGAGGTTATTGGCACCGACTACAATAAAGAGCTGGTGGCAACCCTGAACGCAGGGAAAACCACCTTCAAGGAGGATGGCCTGGATGAGCTGTTCCGCAATGCGGTGGATGCCGGCATCAAGTTCTCCAATGAATATCAGGTGACGGATACATACATCGTTTCTGTGCCCACACCCTATGATAAGTTCAGCAAGAAGGTGGATCCCTGCTACATTATCTCTGCCGTAAAGAGTGTTATGGCGGTGTGTCCCAAGGGTGCTACTGTGGTCATCGAATCCACTGTTTCTCCCGGCACGATCGACAAGTTTATCCGCCCTGTGATCACGGAGGGTGGCTTCGAGATCGGCAAAGATCTGCAGTTGGTTCATGCGCCGGAGCGTATCATCCCCGGAAATATGGTTTACGAGCTGTTGCACAACGACCGAACCATCGGCGCTGACGATAAGGCAGTAGGTGAGCGCATTAAGGCCATCTATTCCTCTTTCTGCCAGGGCGAAATCGTGGTCACCGATATCCGCACTGCCGAAATGACCAAGGTAGTGGAGAACACCTTCCGTGCTGTGAATATTGCTTTTGCCAATGAGTTGGCAAAGATTTGCCGCCATGATAATATGGATGTGTATGAGATCATCCGTATCTGCAATATGCACCCTCGTGTCAACATTCTGCAGCCTGGCCCCGGCGTAGGCGGCCACTGCATCAGTGTAGACCCCTGGTTCCTGGTAG
>JAZQWQ010000013.1:0-2210 GCA_045632385.1 Faecousia sp. | reverse complement strand
CTCCGGGTTCATCATTTTAAGCAGCTTACCGTAGTAATTTTTCTGAACGGCGACCACTTCCCGATGCTGCTTTTCCAGGGTCGTTCCTGTGATCTGCTTATCGTGCAGTCTGTAGAGCATCAGGTATTCCGGCAGAAGCTTGATCTCATAGCCGGCCATAACGAACCTTGTCCAAAGCTCCAGATCTTCGGTGCAGGTAAAATTCTTATCATAGCCCAAGGTGCGGATCGCTTCCGCTTTGGCAATAATTCCGGGGTGCAAAATGGGGTTTGTGACCAGAAGCAACGCTTTTATAAATTCGTGGTCACATTGACCGCCGCAGCCACCGGAAGCAATATGACCGTTTTTCAGGGTCATATACCGGCAGGAGGACAGCGCCACCGTGGGGTTCGCTTCCATAAACGCAAACTGCTTTTCCAATCTGTCCGGAAGACAAATATCGTCTGCGTCCATTCGGGCAATATACTTGCCTTGGGCCACGGAAATGGCTTTGTTCAAAGAAGACGGCAGTCTTAAATTCACTTCGTTGGTATGTACTTTGACACGGCAATCCTGCTGGGCAAAACGCTCCAGAATTTGACTTGTGCTGTCGGTAGAGCAGTCGTTAATGACGATCAGCTCAAAGTACCGGAAGGTCTGATTTAAAACACTCTCGATGGCCTCTTCCAGGTAATCTTCGCCGTTGTACACACTCATAATCAGCGATATTTTCGGCATTTGACTCATTGTTTCCCACCCTCTTTGATATGTTTTATCTGCTTACACAAATACAAAAAGTAAAAGGTAAGGCAGATCAAATTTCTCTTCATTAAAAATAGACTAATGCGTGTTTTTATGGTTATGTGCTGAAATTGCGCTTTTTGAATTTGTTCCTTATGCAACGAGCCGGTAATCAGTTTTTTCAATTCCGGAATTGCACGAAAATGCCCGCCTTCTGCTGCGGCCGCCAAAATCGCAAAACACATAAAGAAGGAATACCGGGCAATTTGGGCATCGAAGCTGTCCGGCTTTTGAATGTCCAGCTTTTGTAGTCCGATGATGGTATCGGCGATCTGGGTAAGCTGGGCAGTTTTGAAATTGGTCGTCAAAGAATCGCTGCGGATCGTATACAGGTACACCGCTTTCTTGCTCATATAGACGGTGTCCGCTGCCAGGTAGCAGGGTGTGGTGCAGCTGACATCCTCGCCCTGGGAGATTTTCGTGTTTACCAAGAGCTGGTACTTTGTGGCCAGTTCTCTTTTGATGGCTTTTGCCCATAAGAAGTAGAACAGATTTTGCATATTTTCGTTGGACAGCAAGCTGGGATAGAGTTTTTCTTCCAGGTCGGCCTTATGATACAGGCCCTCTTCTGCAAGATCCTCTACCGTTTCTCCCACCACACCGTCAACACAGCGCTTATGGGAGAAGCAGACCATATCCGGATGGTGCTTTTCGATAATTTCCTGCGCACTTTCCAGGGCCCCCGGCAAAAGGGCATCGTCGCCGTCCAGGTGAATCACATATTCTCCCGTTGCTACGCGAATACCCGCCTGTCGCGCGCTGACAAGACCTCCGTTTTGCTTGTGGATCACCTGAATTCTGGTGTCTTTCGCGGCATACTCGTCGCAAATAGCCGGACAATCATCCGGAGAACCATCATCCACCAAAATCAGTTCATAATCCTCAAATGACTGCGCCAATACGCTGTCGATACATCGATTGAGATATTTTTGCACATTGTATATGGGAACAATTACCGAAAACAACATACTCTGTTTGCCCCTTATCTTGCTCGTAATAGCACCATCAGCTTCTGCAGGAAGTAAAGTCTATACTTCATGGCAAAGGCAAATGCCGCCTGCTTCTTGGGAAGCTTGTACCACGGATAAACCTTTAAGGTATCCGCAACCAACTTATTCTCACAAATCAGTTTCAGCCGCTCAAACAATGCCTGATTGCTGATTTTGTTTTCATATGCGTACATAATTTCCTGGGAACACACAATTCTGGCATAGCCCTGAATGAGTCTTTGCAAATACAAATCATATTCTTCTTTGGTCAGCACGTTCCGGATACGTTCTTCCAGGGCGGCCAGGAAAATTAAGATCTTTTCAAAACGGTCACTTCTGTAGGCCTTGGAAAAAGACACTTCATTTCTGCGGTAACAGTAATACGCTCCCGCAATTCCCACGACTTTTTGCGCCCGGCTTAAAAAGTCCACCATAAAGATA
>JAZQWQ010000012.1:0-16160 GCA_045632385.1 Faecousia sp. | reverse complement strand
AAGATATGCTCTGACCAGTGGTCACGTTTTTCCAGCTTTTGGATGCGTTCTTTTAATTTCGGGTCGTGGGTGTTGTTTGGCACGGACAGGCCCTCCTTAGAAAATTAGGATATCCCCATTATATAACAAAATTATCCATTTGACAACACTTGCGATTTTTTGTAGTCTGTGGTAAAGTGATAAGAAAAAAGGAAGGGGGAGAAGTGGTGAAAAAATGGCGAAAGGGTCTTTTGACCATTTGTGTCATATTGTCCTTGGTTATGCCGGTTTTTGCGGCCCTGCCCAGCGGCACCGGGCGCATTACCAACCCCAACCACGTTTCCGGTCGTGAGTTCTCTCCCAAATCTTCCATTGCCAAGAAACTGGACAAAATGTTTGCCGGTGACATCGGCTTATATGTGGACAAAAGTAAAACCAAGCTGGTCAATGCCGCTTTGGGAACGTATAGCGTGCCAAATAACGGAAGAAATCAGTACTGGGCAAACGGTCACGCAGGCACTTCCTGCTTTGCTTATGCCAATGCATTTTACAGCAAATTCTACGACGGCTTCAGCCCCCACGACAGCCCCAACGGCAATCACCAACGGGTCAAAGCCACCGGAAAGATCTCCTATGAAAACTTTGTCAAATGGGGTGTCCGGGACGATGCGGCGGTGTATATCCGGGAGGGTAACCACTCGGTTGTGGTGCTGCACTATGATAAAAATTATATTACATACGTCGATGGCAACGGTGACGGCAGAGGTCTGGTCGCTCTTCGAAAAGAAGTCTGGGGTCGCAGCACAGGCTCGAATATTTACAATCAGAAACCCTCGTTGATTGTTCAGCCGAAGAAAAGCTATTTTGCCGCCGGTTCCATGCAGCTAAAACAGGCAAAACCCTGTACCGAGGGCGGCTCGTTCCACGATTGGGACGAGGGAGTCGTTACCCGGCAGGCCACTTGTAAAGAGAAGGGCATCAAGACCATCACTTGCCTTGCTTGCGGCAAGACGAAAGAAGAAACCATCGCCAAAACCAAGGCCCATACCTTTGGGCAGTGGACGGTAAAAACCGAAGCCACTTGCACCCAAAAGGGCAAGCAGGTCAGTACCTGTACGGTTTGTGGTGAAACCCAAACCAAGACCACCAAAGCCTTGGACCACAGCTATGGCAAAGCGGTAACGACCCAGGAGGCTACCTGCACCGAAAAGGGTAAGCAGGTGCAAACCTGTACCGTCTGCGGCGATACCAAGACCAAGACTACCAAAGCTTTGGACCACAGCTATGGAAAAGCTGTGACCGTGCAGGAGGCAACGATCTATTCTGCCGGAATTACGGAAAAAACCTGCAGCCGCTGTCAAAAGGTCAAGCAAACAAAAACCCTGTGTTCTTTCCGGGACAAGGCTTCCGGCATTACCCTGACAGCCAAGGAAAAGGTGTTCCAAAAGAATACGGAGATCTTGATCACCCCCCTGGAAGAAATGGATGCATTGCACGAAATTTCCGGTCAGGTCCTGGTCTATGATATCTTTGCAACCGTAAAAGACGAGGCTGTGCAGCCTAAGGATACATTCACCCTGGAAATGGAAATTCCGGAGGGCTTTGGTGAAAACCTGGCGCTTTACGGCATTGGAGAAACAGGGCTTCAAAAGCTGGAAAGCACCCTGGAGGGCAAGACCCTGACGGCCCAGCTGGAAAGCTTGCAGACCGTCGCTGTTTGCGACCTGGATGTGCCTTATGTGCCACCTGTTCCGGAAACGACTGTGCCGGAAACAGAGCCGACCACCGAAGCTACCACCGAAGCCACCACCCAACCTATGACCGAGATCGTCACAGTTGCCGCAGAACCAAAACAAGCGGAACAGCCAACCCAGAGCAGCTATATTTTGTTGATTGCTGTTGGTGTGACCGGCTTGTTTGCTGTGGGGGTCATCGTGTTGGCTGTTTTGGAACTGAAAAAACGTAAGCAAAAAGAAGAAACACCCACTGTTTAAGTGGGTGTTTTTGTTACATATGGGATGTGCATTGCCTTTTCCACGTCGTTCCACTTGACCGTCACACCGGCGCCGTGGTCGCAGAATACACTGTCCGGGGTGTTCTCCAGATCTGCTTCCGGCTGATAGCCGATCTCGGCAATGACCGCCTCTGCATTGTGGCAGGGTGCATACCCGTGAAATGTTACCTGCAACTGTCCCTGACCCTGAGAATAGGCGGCTACCTGCTCCGGGTAATCCCCCAGACGAGAAGCCGGCAGCGTGCCGGTGAGCCGGACAAATTCTCCAACGGTTTCCGGTATTTCGCAGTGACCGGCCATGGCCTCAACATCTGTCATTGCCCGTCCAACCAAATGCTGCGGAATGGTTAACATAAAACTGTAGATAGGCTCCAGCAGACAGGATTTTGTTCGCATCAGACCTTGTCGGATGGCCCGGTAGGTGGCCTGACGGAAATCGCCGCCCTCGGTGTGCTTGACGTGGGAACGACCTGCTACCAGCGTTAGCTTCATATCGGTAATGGGAGAACCGGTAAGCACACCCAAATGGGTCTTTTCTTTCATATGGCTTATAATCAAATTCCGGTACTGGGGGTGCAAGGTGTCGGTGGAGCAGGTGCTGTCAAACTGCAGACCGCTGCCAAGGGGCAGTGGCTCCAATAGAATGTGCGCCTCGGCATAATGGCGCAGTGGCTCAAAATGGCCCACACCCTCCACCGGGGTCAAAATAGTTTCCTTATAAACCACCCGCCCGGTATCAAAGGTTACGTCCAAGGAAAAACGTTCTGCCAGCATCCGCTGCAAAATCTCTAGCTGCACATTGCCCATAATTCGCACACTTAGCTGCTGGGTGCGCTCTTCCCAAGCAAGCTGCAGAGAGGGTTCTTCCTCCTGCAGCTGCCGCAGCGCTCCAATGGCCTTTGTTTTGTCATAACCCTCCGGCAAGTTAATGCCGTAGGTCATCACCGGGGTCAAAATCGGCGGCGCGCCCTCCGGTTCTGAGCCAAAGCCTTGACCAATGTAGGTTTCCGTCAGGCCTGTGACAGCGCAAAGCTGCCCGGCATATGCAGTATCCGTGGCGGTAAATTTTTCGCCGGAGTAGCGGCGAATCTGCACCACTTTTTCTTCATTCAAAATGCTTCGCACTGCCAAACTGCCTCCGGTAATTTTCAGCCAGGTCAGCCGGTTGCCCTGGGCATCCCGGGAGATCTTATACACCCTTGCGCCAAAATCCGCACCATAGTCTTTTGTGGGGGCATACCGGGTCAGCGTGTCTAAAAATTCGGCAATTCCCTCTAATTTCAGGGCAGAGCCAAACAGACAGGGAAATACCTGCCGTTTTGTGATGGCAGAGGCGATTTGCTCGTTGGTTAAACTTCCTGCTTCTAAAAAAGAATTCAGCAGGTCGTCGTCGCACATAGCGATGGTTTCGTCATCCGGTTGGGTGAAGTCCACACAGCCGGGGTGCAAACGGTTTTGTAGCTGGGAAAGAAGCTCTTCCCGGGACAGTCCCGGCAAATCCATCTTGTTGATAAAGAAAAATGTGGGAATGTGATATTTCTCCAAAAGCTGCCACAAAGTCACGGTATGGGCCTGAATACCATCCGTTCCGCTGATAATCATCAGCGCGCAATCCAAAACAGGAAAGACTCTTTCTGCCTCAGCAGAAAAATCCCCGTGTCCCGGGGTGTCCACCAAGGTGATCTCCCAATCGCCTACGTTGGCAATGGCCTGCTTGGAGAAAATGGTGATCCCACGCTCACGCTCCAAGCCGTGGGTGTCTAAAAAGGCATCCTTGTGATCCACCCGGCCAAAGGTTCGCCGCGTGCCGGAAACATACAAAATGGCTTCGGACATAGAAGTCTTGCCGCTGTCCACGTGGGCAAGAAGACCCATATTCAAATGCTTTTTGCCCATAAAAAGCCACCTTTCTGTTCATACTATTCTTAGTATAGCACATAGAAAACATTTCGTCGACCCAAAAAGGGATTTATTTGACAAAATCTCCAGTTGCCAGTATAATGGGCAGGAGTTTGCGCGAAGCAGACACAAGGAGTAAATTATCTATGGAACAAAAGAAGAAAACGGCGCATTTCAGCCGTTGGGGATTTATTTTATCGGCTGTAGGTTCTGCTGTGGGTATGGCCAACGTATGGGGGTTCCCAGCGAAAATGGGCGCCAATGGCGGTGGCGCTTTTTTGGTAGCTTACCTGATTTTCGTCGCACTTTTCAGTGTGGTGGGTTTGTCTGCTGAATATGCCGTAGGTCGTCACGCACGTACCGGCTCTGTGGGCACTTACCAAAAGGTGCTGACTTCCCGGAATCCGAAACTGGGCAAGCTGGGCAGCCTGATGGGCTGGTTGCCGCTGGTGGGTTCGATATGTATTGCCTTGGGCTATGCGGTAATCGTGGCTTATGTGTTAAAGGCCCTGTTCCAATCCATCACCGGTGAACTGATGACCGTGGATACCGGCGCCTGGTTCAAAAGCTTTTCGGAAACAGAATATTCCGTTGTGCCGTTTCATATCATTGTGGTGATCGGTACGCTTCTGACGCTGCTTTTGGGCGCAAAGAGCATCGAAAACAGTAACAAGGTGATGATGCCTGTGTTCTTCGGTGTGTTTGTGATTTTGGCAATCCGTGTTGCGTTGCTGCCCGGTGCAATCGAGGGCTATAAGTTTATGTTCACACCGGACTGGAGTATGCTGAAAAATCCCATGACCTGGATTTGGGCAATGGGTCAGGCTTTCTTCTCTTTGTCCATTACCGGCGGCGCGATGTTGGTTTACGGCGCGTATATGGATGACAAAGAGGACGTGGTGAAAATGGCTGTCCGTACTGCTGTTTTCGATACCATTGCCGCATTGGTGGCAGCCCTGGTCATTATTCCTGCCTGCTTTGCCTATGGCCTGAATGTGGGTGCTGGCCCGTCTTTGCTGTTTGTGACCTTGCCCCGTATTTTGCAGGATATTCCTGCCGGGCGGATCTTTGCCATTATCCTGTATGGGGCAATGGTTTTTGCCGGTGTCAGCTCTTTGCAGAATTTATTTGAGGCTGTGGGAGAATCCCTGCAACGGTGTATTCCTAAGTTAAGCCGTGGCTGGGTGTTGGTGATCCTGGCTGTGGTGTGTTTGGGCATAGGTCTGAATATGGAGTCCATTGCCCAGTGGGGTCCCTGGATGGATATTGTTTCTATCTATATCATCCCCATCGGCGCAACCTTTGGCGCTGCAACTTGGTTCTGGATTATGAAAAAGGAAGATCTGCTCAGCGAGATCAACAAGGGAAGATCCAAGCCCCTTGGCGCCGGCTGGTACAATACAGGCCGCTTCCTCTACGTGATCTGCGCCCTGATCCTCTGCACCATCGCCCTGTTTATGAAAGTCGCATTCTAAAAAATACCGCCCGGCTGAATGTTCAGCCGGGCGATTTGTTTATTCTTCCGTTTTCAGGTTGCGGTTGTTTTTTGCTTTCTTTTGTTGGTTACACCAAACGTTCATCACAATGTTATGGGGCAGCAGCTTGACAAGCCGCACCTGATTGCGGATGGGCAGACCGTGAACGGAATATTCCTTCTTGCTTTTATAAAGGTCTTTCAGACCAGTTGCCACCACATCCTTGGCTTCATATAGGTGGTTATAATACTGCACCCGGGAGCCGTTGGTGGTCAGGGCGTGGTTGAAAAATTCCGTCTTCACCCAGCCGGGGTTCATCGCCATCATCCGGATGCCAGTGTGCTTTAATTCCTTGGCAACTGCCCGGGTGTAGCTGAGTACGAATGCCTTGGTTGCGCCATAGGTGGCGATATAGGGTACAGGCTGGAACGCAGACAGGCTGTCCAGCTGCAGAATGTGGCTGCCCCTTTTCATATAGGGTAGAGTCAGCCGGGTCATCGCAACCAAACTGCGGCAGTTTAAGTCAATCATCCGGCAATCATCAATTAAGGGGATATCCTGAAAATCGCCGAACTTACCGAAACCGGCTGCATTGACCAAAAGCTTGACGTTGGGGTTTTCCTCGGCCAAAACTGCCTTGTAGGCCTCAAAGCTTTCTTCCTTGCAAAGGTCAAGGCAGAGGATTCGCAGCGGCACGGAAACCTGACCGGACAATTCCTCCAAAGCCTCTCTTCTTCGGGCAACCACCCAAATTTCTTCTACATCTACATAGTTTTGCAACTGCAAAACGAATTCACGACCCATACCGGAGCTGGCGCCGGTGACAACAGCAATATCCATTATCCGTTCTCCTTTTCAAAGTAGGCTTTGGCGGCGGCAAGCAATTGCGCCGGCTCATTTGCAATATTCTCATCCTGCACAAGGTCCAAAAGATGCTCCAGACATTCGCCGATAGCAGGCCCGGCTGCAATGCCCAATTCCAAAAGCTCCTTGCCGCCAATGGCCAGATCTTTGACGTTCAGACAAGCATCCTCTTGGGTAATCTCTGCCAAAAGCACATCGATTGCCGCGAAATCGGTTTCCGGCTCGTCGTCTACACCCTTGCTGCAAAAATCTGCCTTTTGCAGAATCAGAAGCTGCTGTAGGGTTTCTGTACCAAAGGCTCTCAAACGTCGACGCAGAAGCTTTTTATCTGCCTCAATGGGGGTCATATGATGTTCAATCAGCAGAACAACTTGCTGATGCAGTGCTGTAGGGGCTCGCAGATCGGTAAGCACCTGGTCTGCCAGTTGTGCGCCGGCTTGTGCGTGACCGTAAAAATGCCCCCGTCCGTCAGCATCCTGGGTAAATGCCTGCGGCTTGGCAATATCGTGCAATAATCCTGCAAAACGCAAGGTGAGGTCACTGGGCAGCGCCTCTACCACATAGGCGGTGTGGGTATACACATCGTATGCGTGGTGGGGACTGCGTTGTTCAAAGCCCACAGAGGCCTTTAATTCCGGAATGACCTGGGTAATGACCGGCGCAAACTGAACCAGTTGTTGCGCATTGATGACAGGAAGCAGCTTGGAAAGTTCTGTATATACGCGCTCTTTTGCCAATTTGTCCATCAGGGGCGCAAGCGACCCCATAGCCTGCAGTGTCTTGGGTTCGACCATCCAATCAAACCGCACCGCAAACCGCACACCCCGCAAAATGCGCAGCGCATCCTCGGCAAACCGCTTTTCAGGGTCGCCTACGGTGCGTAAAATCCCGTCTTGCAAATCCTGCTGTCCGCCGAACAGGTCAATAAAGCCGGTGCTGGGGGAGTAGGCCATGGCATTGACGGTAAAATCTCTCCGGGACAGATCCTCCTGCAAATTCTGAACGAAAGACACCGTATCCGGGTGACGTCCGTCAGAGTAAGTGCCTTCGGTGCGGAAGGTGGTGATCTCATAAACCTGTCCCGCCAGTATGACACCGATGGTGCCGTGTTTTTCTCCGTTGCGAACCAGCTCCTGTTTCCGGAAAATCTGGGCAATTTCCTTTGGCGTGGCATCGGTACACATATCATAGTCCTGGGGTGTAAGACCCAACAGGGCATCCCGGACACAGCCGCCTACCACATATCCTTCAAAGCCGTATTCTTCCAGCTTTTTCAGGCAGAACATTACGCTTTTGGGCAGTTTCATTTCCTTTGCCGGGGTCAGGCTGCAGCCGTTGGCTAGACACCAGAGGGCAAAGCCCAAGTAGAACAGCCAGTTTTCACAGCCGGCTGCGACCAAACACAAAAATACACTGCTGTAGTTAAAGAAAACGAACCAACGTCTGGAACCGGTCAGGTTGTCCAGGGTGGCCCGGTGATAGGCGGTGAGCATCAGGCAGATGCAAGCCGCCAACGGGAAGAAGTATTCCAGCAGCTGTGGGTCGGTGCTCCACTGCCGATACCGGCTGATCAGGTACACCATCAAAAACACCGCCACAAAACTGTGGCATAGTACGTGCGGTTTTTTGTTGCGCTGACGAACCGCACCGCCAACGAGCATACCGCAAACGGCCAGCAGACCGGCAATACCGCACAAGATCGTCAGCCGGTTCTGTTGAGCAGACAGGTCAGACAACACGGCGTAAAGGATTCCGGCCGCACCCAAAACCGCCCCGATCAGAGAAAGAGAACCCTGGGGGAACAGTTTTTCGTAGGCAGGCTTTCCGGTCAAAGGCCACAAACACAGATAGAACGCGGCAAAGCAAAGCGCCAGAAGAATAAAGCAGAGGTAGCCGGCCGGATGTTCCGGCCGCAGAAGCCCCCGGTGGTCAATGCCGGTGCTGAACAGCCAAAACTGCAGCGCAAGCCCGATGGCTCCGGCAGAAACAGAAAACAGGGGTATCCATTTCGGTTTGAAATTCATATTTTTACGCTCCTAAGATCATATTGTAATTATTATAACAGGAGGAAATGGTAATTTCCAGTGTTTTTGCAAAAATTAGGCTTGTTTCCCGTCCTTCGACGGAGTATAATAGGCACTAGACTGTATTTTGGAGGAAATCCATATGTTGCTTGTAAGCATTTTGGTTTTAGCGACCCTTGGCGCAGTGTTTGTTTGCGTAGGCGCAAATGCCTTTGCAAGTCTTGCATTTTTGTGGCTGCTGCCGGTTTCGTTTGTGGTTGCATTCCTGCTTTTGGCGGCGCTGGCCTTTGGTGTATTTGTTCTGGTGTGCGCCTTTATTGACCCGGATAAGCCCCGGGAAGAGGATTGCCGTTGGATGCGCGCAATGATTCGTACATATCTGCATACGGTATTGACGGTGCTTCCGGTAAAACTGGAGACCGAGGGTTTGGAAAAGATCCCCACCGACGGACGTTTCCTGCTGGTGTGTAACCACTTGGACAACATCGACCCGGCCTTTCTTCTGCACAGCTTCCCCAAAAGTCAACTGGCCTTTGTGGCAAAGCGTGAGACCCGGAATATGTTCCTGGTCAATAAGGTGCTGCCGATGTTGCTGTGCCAGCCCATCAACCGGGAAAATGACAAAGAAGCGCTGAAGACGATTTTGAAATGTATCAGCCTTTTAAAAGAAGATAAGGTTTCCGTTGCGATCTTCCCGGAGGGACGGATCAACCCCTATCGCAAGCTGGCCCATTTCCGCCCCGGTGTGTTTAAGATCGCCCAAAAGGCCCAAGTGCCGGTGGTAGTCTGCACCTTGCAAAATACCAACCACGTGATCGGTCGCCTGCTGAAAGGAAAGGGCAGTACCGTTAAGCTGCATCTGCTGGACGTGGTTCCTGTGGAAGAGATTGTGGGAAAGCAAACAACACAGATCGCAGAGCAAATCTATACGATGATGGCCGAAGATCTTGGCCCGGAGAATGTTTTAACGCCGGAAGAGGAAGAAAAGGCTTGATTTACAAAATGTTTCCTGTATAATAGGTAACAAGTTAAAAACTGGAGGAAAGACAATGAAAAACAGTGAAAAAACTTTGGATATGATCGTAACCCTGTGTAAAAACAGAGGTTATGTGTATGCCGGCTCCGAAATTTACGGCGGTCTGGCAAACTCCTGGGACTACGGCCCCTTGGGTGTGGAATTTAAGAACAACGTCAAGAAGGCTTGGCTGAAGAAGTTTGTGCAGGAGTCTGACTACAATGTGGGTCTGGATGCTGCCATCATTATGAACCCCACCACCTGGGTCACCACCGGTCACGTGGGTTCTTTCTCTGATCCGTTGGTGGACTGCAAGGGCTGTGGCAGCCGTCAGCGCGCTGACCAGCTGATCGCCGCTTCCGAGTCCGGCAAGCAGGTGAACGTAGATGCTATGGACACCAAGCAGATGAACGAGTTCATCGAGACCCACGAAGATGTTGTCTGCCCTGTTTGCGGCAAGCACCACTTCACCTCTATCCGTAACTTTAACCTGATGTTCCAGACCAAGATCGGCGTTACCGAGGACTCTTCCTCCATCGCTTACCTGCGCCCGGAAACTGCACAGGGTATCTTCGTCAACTTCGATAACATTCAGCGTACCACTCGTAAGAAGCTGCCCTTTGGTGTCTGCCAGGTAGGTAAGGCTTTCCGTAACGAGATCACCCCCGGTAACTTCACTTTCCGTACCCGTGAGTTCGAGCAGATGGAGTGCGAATTCTTCTGCCAGCCCGGTACAGACCTGGAGTGGTTTGCTTACTGGAAGGACTTCTGCAAGAACTGGCTGATCTCCCTGGGTATCAAGGAAGACAGCCTGCGTCTCCGGGATCACGATCCTGCAGAATTGGCTTTCTACTCCCGTGCTACCACCGACATTGAGTACCAGTTCCCCTTCGGCTCTGGCTGGGGCGAGCTGTGGGGCATTGCTGACCGTACTGATTACGACCTGGGTCGTCACCAGGAGGCTTCCGGCAAGAAGTTGACCTATTTCGACCAGGAGCGTAACGAACACTACATCCCCTATGTCATCGAACCTTCTCTGGGCTGTGACCGTGTGGCGCTGGCATTCCTGTGCGAAGCTTACGATGAGGAAGTTGTGGGTCAGGACAAGAACGGCAAGGACGATGTCCGTACCGTGCTGCGCCTGCATCCTGCTTTGGCACCTTTCAAGGCTGCTGTCCTGCCTTTGTCCAAAAAGCTGGCTCCCAAGGCAGAGGAAATCTACCACCAGCTGCGGAAGGACTTTATGGTGGATTACGACGATGCCGGTTCTATCGGTAAGCGTTACCGCCGTGAGGACGAGATCGGCACACCTTTGTGCATCACCGTGGACTTCCAGACCGTGGGCGACGAAACTTGCGAGGCTGACAACTGTGTCACCGTCCGTGACCGTGATACCATGGAGCAGGTCCGCGTTCCCATCAGCGAGCTGAAGGCATACATTGCCGCGAAGTGCGAATTCTAAAAACCACCAACCGCCCCGGAGAAATCTCCAGGGCGGTTGATTTTTTGTGTTGCCTGTGCTATAATAAGGTAAATTTTCAAAGAGGGAGGACTGCCGATATGAGAACATTCGAAAAATCCAACAAGCTGGAAAACGTCTTGTACGACGTACGTGGACCGGTGGTGGATGAAGCGGCCCGGATGGAAGAAAACGGCCTGAATATTTTAAAACTGAATATCGGCAATCCGGCACCTTTTGGTTTTACGGCACCGGAAGAAGTCATTCAGGATATGCGCGTAAATATCGCAACAAGTCAGGGCTATTCCGATTCCCGGGGAATCTTTGCAGCCCGGAAAGCGGTTATGCAGTATGCCCAGATCAAACAGATCCCCAATGTCACTATGAAGGATGTGTTTACCGGCAACGGTGCCAGCGAACTGATTCAAATGAGTCTGAATGCATTGCTGAACCCCGGCGATGAGGTGCTGATCCCTTCCCCGGACTATCCCTTGTGGACGGCCTGCACCAATCTGGCCGGTGGTAAGGCGGTACATTACATCTGCGATGAACAATCAGATTGGTATCCGGATATTGCGGATGTGGAAAGCAAAGTAACTGCCAAAACAAAGGCAATCGTTGTCATCAACCCCAATAACCCTACCGGCGCTTTGTATCCTAAGGAAATTTTGGAGCAAATCGTGGATATCGCCCGTCGTCACGAGTTGATCATTTTCTCTGATGAGATATATGATCGGCTGGTAATGGATGGTCTGGAGCATATTTCTACAGCCTCCCTGGCCCCGGATCTGTTCTGCGTGACCTTCAGTGGCTTGAGTAAATCCCATATGGTCTGCGGTTTCCGTGTTGGCTGGATGATCCTTTCCGGCAATAAGAATATCGCAAAGGACTATATCGAGGGCCTGAATATGCTCTCCAATATGCGGCTTTGCTCCAATGTGCCGGGACAGTCTGTGATCCAGACGGCTTTGGGTGGCTACCAAAGTGTGAATGAATACATCGTTCCCGGTGGTCGTGTTTACGAGCAACGTGAGGCGGCTTATAAGGCGCTGAACGATATTCCCGGTATCAGCGTTGTCAAGCCGAAGGCGGCTTTTTATATGTTCCCGAAGTTGGATGTGAAGAAATTCAATATCGTGGACGATCAAAAGTTTGCCTTGGATTTTCTCCGGGAGAAGCGAGTGCTGATTGTGCCAGGCAGTGGCTTTAACTGGAAGCAGCCGGACCATTTCCGTGTGGTGTATCTGCCCCGGGTTGAAGTGCTGGATGAGGCAATCGGCAAGCTTGGCGACTTCTTATCTACGTATTATCAAAAGTAAATCAGGAGGTATTATTATGAAAAAGTTGATTGCGTGTTTGTTGGCTTTGGCGCTGACTATGGGGCTACTTATTCTGCCGGTGAGCGCAGAAGCTATCGCAGATGGCAATACCCCGGACAGTGTCGTGCTGACCACCGACGCGGAGGAGGTCGTAATGGCTGACGATCCTGCGCCTATCGAAGAGTATGGCGACGGAGATGTGGTAAAAGCAGATGGCGAGACGATTGAAGAGTACGCAGAGGATGAGATCGTGAAAGCGGATAGCGAGCCTATCGAGGAATATGGCTTCTTTGCCTGGCTGAAAAATCTGTGGAAGTCCATTTTGGATTTCTTCGGTTTATAAGAAAAGATAAAAACACCCTGAAAATGTTTGGCTTTCAGGGTGTTTTTCGTTGAAACACACTTGCAATTTTTGGGGGGATACCATATAATAAAAACTAGCAGTAAAAAATTGGAGGTAGATCATAAATGAAACGTGCATTTACATTTTTATGCGCATTGGTTTTGTTGCTGACCAGCTTTTCCGGTATGCTGGTTTCTGCAGCGGAAACGGATGCTGTAGCCGTGACACCTGTTGCGGAAACGGTTGCAGAGGAAACCGTGGAAGAAACCGTTGCGGAAGAAGTCCCTGAACAGACAGCTATCGAGGAATTTACTACCGTGAACGGGGAAGTGATGGGTGTTCTCAATGTCCCCATCAACGAATTTGGCGGCAAGGGCTCTGCGTCTGCAGAAACCTATGGCGTCGCTTTGGAGAGCAGCCTGTCTGCTTCCCTTATGAAGTATCTGCTCGAGCATCTTGGAAAGTGCGAGTATGAGATCAACCTGGAGTCCTTTAACATTCCTTATTCCAGCTCGTGGGGCACACAGTTTGTTGAGGTGCTTTACTATGAAACACCGGAACTGTTCCACGTGTATGATGTAGATGTGTATTACTACAATACCAGCTATAAGGTTGCTTTTATCCGTGTGTTGTATCGCGACTATGCCGATACTGCCGAAGAGTATGCGCCTCTATTAAAGAGTATGAAGGCCAACGCAGAGTACCTGCTGCGCGGCGTTAAGGGCAACGATGCATTGAATGCTGTGGAAAAGGCGCTGGTGCTCCATGACCGTTTGGCTGTTTGGGTAGAGTATGATCTGGATTTCAGTACCAAAGCGATCTACGGCGCAGCCGGCGCATTGGCAAGCCAGAGCGCTGTTTGTCAGGGCTACGGTATGGCATATATGTATCTGCTGGAGCAGATAGGCATTGAAAGCGATTTGTGCCGTTCCAGCGCGTTGAACCACGCGTGGAACATCGTCTACATCAATGGCACACCTTATTATACAGACGTTACCTGGGATGACCCGGTGAACAATTATCCCGATTCTGCTACTTTTAAGGATGATTTGGGACGTGTATATCATAAGAACTTCCTGCGTTCTTATGCCGGCATCAGAGAAACCGGTCATACTGCTTATGACTATCAGGTAGTATCTGCCGGTACTGCTTATGACAGTGGTTGCTTCTGGATGAATACTTCTACCTCCATCGAACTGATTGGCGGCGACCTGTATTATCTGGATAATCTGTACGAAAAAACTGGTAAGATCTGGAGATATAACGATTCTGGTTTTATGTGCATATACCAGACCAGCCCCTTCCAGTATAACAAGCTTTCCAGCGTGGGCGGAATGTTGCTGCTGAGCCGGGAAAAGGACGTTGTGTTCATCGATCCTGCAAACCCCAGTGCTTATTATACTATTTTTGCACCCTCCACAGCCCAGAACTATGGCGGCTATATTGAGGGTATGAAGTTTGAGAAGAATAAAATCTGGACGCAGGTCTATTACTATGGTTCTTACTATCAGACTATGAACTATATTGATCCTACTACTGCGGTGCAGATTACCCAGCAGCCTAAGAATGTGGTTGCTGCTAATGGGGCCACTGCCAAGATCAGCCTGAAGGCAACTGGTGACGGTCTGAGCTACACCTGGTATTATGCCAAGAAGGGCGTAGATTACTGGACGGAATCCGGAAACCAGAAGACAAACGTGTTGTCTTTAAAGATGTCCAGCTCCTGGAATGGTGCGAAGTTCTACTGTGTGGTTACAGATATGTACGGCAACTCCGTTACCTCTGACATTGCACAGATGATTATGGGCAACGTGGCAACTATTAAGACCCAGCCCACTACCGCTGTTGTACCTAAGGGAAAAATCGCAAAGATTACCGTAAAGGCAACCGGTGACGGCTTGAAGTATACCTGGTACTATGCTAAGAAGGGCGCTACGTCCTGGGCAAAGTCCGGAAATCAGAAGATAAATGTGTTGTCTTTGACGATGTCCAGCTCCTGGAATGGTGCGAAATTCTACTGCGTGGTTACGGATAAATATGGCAATTTTGTCAAGACAAGCGAAGCGAAAATGTATATGGGCAACCCGGCAAAGATTGCAACCCAGCCCAAAAATGCTGTGGTCGTCAGCGGAAAAACCGCAAAGTTCACGGTCAAGGCAACCGGTGACGGTCTTAGGTATACTTGGTACTATGCCAAGAAGGGTGCAACATCCTGGACAAAGTCCGGAAACCAGAAGACAAATGTGCTGTCTTTGAAGATGTCCAGCTCCTGGAATGGCGCTAAGTTCTACTGTGTGGTTACCGACAAGTACGGTACTTCTGTGAAAACAGCTGCGGTTTCCCTTACAATGGCAAAGCCGGCCACAATCGTGACCCAGCCGGTCAATACCGTTTCCCCAAAGAACAAGACTGTAAAAGTTACTGTGAAGGCAACCGGCGATGGTCTGAAGTACCAGTGGTACTATGCTAAGAAGGGCTCTTCCAAGTATAAGAAGACCAGCGTGACTACAGCCACCTATTCCGTGAAGATGACATCTTCTGTAAACGGCAGAAAGGTCTACTGTGTGGTTACGGATAAATACGGCAATTCCGTTAAGACAAAGGCGGTTACCCTGACTATGGTCGACACCAAAAAGGTAATTGCGAAATCCTGGAAGGGCACCTATGAATACATTTCTGACGGTCGCAAGTACAGTATTTCCAAACTGTCTATCAAGATCACCTCTGCTGGCAAGGTTACCTTGAAGGTGCCGGCAGCCGGTGTAGGATACAATAAGGGTACATTTACTTATAAGCTGAAGTACGTTAAATGCGTTGGCGATACGGTATATTACCAGTTCACCAACAATATTGAAACGCTTTCCGTCACGTATGCTGCTTCGAGTAAAAAATTGACCGTCTATTTAAGCGACGACTATTGGTTCGTGTTTAAGATCAAATAATTCTGTCAGCACCCCTGGTTTGACCGGGGGTGCTGTTTTATGTATAAAAGCCGGAAAAGGGGGCAACAATCCCGAAAGAGGTGATAATAATGAAAGTGCAGGACATTATGACAAAGCCGGCCATTCATATCAGTCCCCGGGAAAATGTGGAGGTGGCAGCCAGGATCTTGCAAAAGCACAACATCGGGGCGCTTCCGGTATGCGATGCGCAGGGGAAGCTTTGCGGTGTGGTTACAGACAGGGACTTGGTCACACGTTGTATGGCAGCTGGGAGAAGCCCAGCCCAAACGTTGGTACAGGAGGTAATGACGCGACAGGTTACGGCCGTTCAGCCGGATATGGAAACCGGAGTGGCGGCGCATTTGATGGGGAGATTGCAGATCCGTCGTTTGCCGGTGACGGAAAACGGTCATATTGCCGGGATGATTTCCTTGGGAGACTTGTCCAAAACAGAGGGAAGTGTCATGGATGCTGCAGATGCACTGACAGATATTTGCACCAATGTTTCTCTGGGAGGGACTTGGTAAACCTGCACAGAAAAGCTGTTTTCGGTTTGGTAATTTTGCACGATTGTACAATCGTCAAAAAAATCAAAAAAATTTTAAAAAAACTATTGACAAATAAAGGCCAAAGTGGTATCATATGCAAGCTGTCTGATGAACGGGCAACCGGGAGGGCGGCAAACAACTGTACCTTGTAAATTGAATAACGCAAAGACGAACAAACACCTTGGACAATTGATATGAATTGTTTAAGTTTCGATTAAGATCGAATTTAAGCCAACGAAAATTCTTGAGTAAATTTGCTAGTACAAATTATTCAAAAAA
>JAZQWQ010000011.1:0-5635 GCA_045632385.1 Faecousia sp. | reverse complement strand
AATATTTATGACCCCGGTGTCAAGGATACTTACGGATCAGACATTCCTTATTCCCAGTATCATACCTACCGGGTGGAGTTGTATAACGAAAAGGGAATCCTTCTGCAGGCAAAGATCGACCCTACCCAGATGAACTACTTTGCTTATGATTGTGACCCTGCAGACAAGCTTTACCGTGTTGTGGTGTATAATGACACTGCGCAGACCCGTGTAGGTGTCAGCAACCCCATCTGGAATACGGCTGCAGGCTAACAGGAGGCAAGGTAATGTCAAAAGTGCGTTTTAACACGGACGAGGAAATTGTACGAAATGTAAAAGCGGGCTTGAAAGCCAAGGGCGGCTATTGTCCCTGCCGTTTGGAAAAAACGGAGGATAATAAATGTATCTGCAAGGAATTCCGGGAGCAAATTGCAGATCCGGATTTTGAGGGATACTGCCACTGCTTGCTGTACTACAAGGAAAAATAGTCAAAACCCCACAAACAGAGTTTGTGGGGTTTCCTGTGGGAGGTGTTTGGAATGAAATGGCTGAAACGTTATGAACAGGGCTTAAAAGGGAAAACGGTGGTTTTGTTTGGTGCCACCGGCGGGATTGGCAAGGCGCTTTGTCGGTATATTCTGACCTTGGATGGCACGCTGATCACAGTGGATCGGAACAAAGAAAAAGCCGCAGCTTTAACTGCGACCTTGCGGAAGGAATTTCCTCAGGGGAAAATCCAAAACCTTTTTGCAGACTTGGCAGACACGGAAAGCGTGAAAAGCTTGGCAGAGCAGCTGAAGAAGTTGGAGATCGACCTTTTGGTACACAATGCCGGTGCTTACAGTGTACCCAGGTTTACCACATCCTTGGGACTGGACAATGTGTTTCAGATCAATTTTGCAGCGCCCTATTACCTGACCTGTCAGTTGTTACCGGTTTTAGAAAAGCGGCAGGGTAGGGTGGTCGCTGTAGGCAGCATTGCCCATACCTACTCTAAAACGGATCCCCGGGATATCGATTTTTCCACCCGGAAAAAGGCTAGCCTGGTTTATGGCAATGCCAAGCGTTACCTGATGTATGCCTTTTTGGAACTGTCCAAAGCGCATCCGGAGGTAGCTTTTTCCGTGACCCATCCGGGCATTACCTTTACCAATATTACGGCCCATTATCCTAAGCTGATTTTTGCCATTATCAAGCACCCAATGAAGGTAATATTTATGCCGCCCCGAAAGGCGGCACGGAATATTGTTCAGGGTATGTTTGAAAGCACAGAAGCCTACAGCTGGATTGGCCCTCGTTTTTTTGATGTATGGGGAAACCCTTTGAAAAAGCCCTTGAAAACTGCGGTCAGGGCTGAAATTGACCGGATCTTTGAAACAGCGCAGCAAATTTACCGCTTGTGGCTCTGATAACGGATCATTGCGCTTTTTCCCGAACAGAACTGACAATGCGTTCGGCAAAGTCCCAAACCGGAGGCTCCAGCCATCGGTCGTAGACGATACACAAATATAAGGCCTGGTGACGGTTTTTTAAGGGGATGTAGCGGATGCTGGCATCCGGAACGGCACAGTTAGAGGGAATAATGGTCACCCCCACACCGGCTTTGACCAAAGCAAGAGCCGAAGCAGCCGAGTTGACCTGACATACGAAGTGATCCCGCTGACCGGGGTTGCTTGCCCAGTTTTCAAAGCTTCTGTCCATACTGTGGCTAAAGCCGATTTGGGGATAAAGTGCTAAATCGGCAGCGCGCAAAGACTCCTGTCCGGAAAGGGGATGCCCCACCGGAACGGCAACGTAAAAATCGTGCTGATTCAGCTTGCGGAAGTGCAAACTGCGGTCACGGACAGACACGTCCACCAGGGCCATATCCAGCTTTTCCTGGCGAAGCAGATCCATCAGATCCTTGGCAGAGCCCTCTGTCAGATGAAGTCTGGCCCGTCGCTCTTGTTGCAGATACCGGGCAGTTTCCTGGGCGATCGCACCCTGAATAGAGCCGGAAATAAAACCCAGGCGAATGACAATGGGGGCTTGCTCACGGCTATTCATCAAGGTTTGCACAGCGTTACCCAAATCCCCAATGGCCGCATCTACCTTTTCCTGGAAAAACCGCCCCTCTTGAGTCAGCCGGACATTGCGGCCCACTTTTTCAAACAGCACAACACCAATCTCGTTTTCTAAGCTGCGGATGGCAGCGCTGAGAGAGGGCTGAGAAATGCCCAGTCGGGCAGCAGCAACAGTATAATGTTCCACTTTTGCCAGAACGGAAAAATACCGCAGATGATTGTAATTCATAGAGAAAACCTCTTTTTATTGATCGTTTTTGCCTATCAATAATATACCACTTCCTCTGGGTTTTTGGCAAGTAAAACTTTTTGTTTTGGGGAAACTAGCATAGGAACATATGCGAAAAACCTTTGCAAAAAACGGCGCACTGTGTTATGATGTCCAGTAGATTTTACTTTGTTGGGAGAGATCAAAAAATGAAAAAGAGAGTTCTTTGGTTGACAGAAACAGCGGTGCTTTTGGCACTGCTGATAACCTTGCAGACGGTGACGAAGCCTCTCGGTCAGCTGGTGACCGGATCTTGTGTCAATGCGCTGTTGGCGGTAGCCTGCTTGATTGGCGGATTAAGCTGTGGAATTACCGTGGCGGTGATTTCCCCGGTGCTGGCATTTTTGCTGGGAATCGCACCGCAAATTTTAACAGTGCCGGCCATTATGGTGGGAAATGTCCTATATGTGGTTGTGTTATATCTGCTGGCCGGACGTGGTAACCAACCCCTTTGGCAAAAAGCCTTGGCGCTGGTTTCTGCTTCGGTGGTGAAATTTTGCACACTGTACGGCATTGTGGCCGGACTTATCTGCGGCCTTTTGTCTGAAAGTTTGCTGGCCTCCGGAGCGCTGAAAGCGCCGATGCTGAAAGTGTTGCCTGTGACCTTTGGTGTACCGCAGCTGTTCACGGCCCTCATTGGTGGCGCGGTGGCAATGCTGATCGTGTCGGTGCTGCGCCGTGCGCTGCGAAAATAATAGAGAAGAGTTTGGATGATGCAGAAATTAACAATGAAAAAGGAAATTAACAAAATATCCATTTTGTTTGCGCTGACCTATATGGTCAGCTACATATCCCGGATCAACTATGGCGCTGTTCTCACCGAAATGGAGGCGGCAATGCAGGTGCAGAAAACGCTGCTTTCTATGGCGGTTACCGGTAGCTTTATCACCTACGGCGTAGGTCAGGTGGTTACCGGCATCTGCGGCGACAGGATCTCACCCAAAAAGCTGATAGGTTTCGGCTTTGTGTTGACGGCACTGATGAATGGCCTTATCCCGGTATGCCAGACACCAACGCAGATGACCCTGGTTTGGAGTGTCAACGGCTTTGCGCAGGCTTTTATGTGGCCGCCAATGGTGAAGATGATGACGGCGCTGCTGACGGATGATGATTACAAAAAAGTCACCACCCGGGTGATTTGGGGCAGTTCCGGCGGCACGATCGTGGTATACCTGATGGCACCACTGCTGATTTCCTTGGGGGGCTGGAAAGCAGTGTTCGTGTTTGCAGCTTTGTGCGCTGTGGCCGTATTGGTTGTTTGGCTGATGAAGGCGCCGGAGGTAAATGTGCTTTCTAAAAAGCAGGAGCAGACACAAGGTATAGTAAAATTTAATTTGTTCCGTCCGGCGATGCTGGTCATTATGCTGATGGTGATTTGTCAGGGTATGCTCCGGGACGGTGTCACCACCTGGATGCCCTCATACATTACGGACAACTACGATCTGGGAAGTCGGGTTTCCATTTTGACCGGTGTGGTTCTGCCCTTGTTTAGTATTGTTTGCACCCAGATAGGCACTCGGCTATACCGGAAAAAGCTGCAAAACCCCTTAAGTTGCGCTGCGCTGCTCTTTGGCGTTGGTATGGTAGCTTCTTTGATTCTGACAGTTTTGGGGAACATCAATCCGGTAGTTTCTGTGCTGGGAATGGCAATTTTGACCGGCGCAATGCACGGCGTGAATCTGATGCTCATTTGTATGCTACCGCCTTATTTTCAAAAGACCGGCAAGGTTTCCACAGTGTCTGGTGTACTGAATGCCTGCACCTATATTGGAAGCGCTTTGTCGACCTATATGATCGCATTTTTGGTGGAAAAGTTCGGCTGGCAGTTAAATCTGCAAATTTGGCTGGGTGTGACAGTTCTTGGCACGTTGGTGTGCCTGCTCCTGCAAAAGCCCTGGAAAACGATAAATGAAGAATTGTCCTGAAAAATCAGGTGTCCGTCGGACACCTGATTTTTCAGAGTGTCAAGGAACCTCCAAACCGTCAAAACACAAATTTTTAGGTTAGGAATAAAAAGCCTTCCCCTTGAGGGGACACCCCAGGGTGGCTTCTCTTGCCGCTTTGCGGCAATTCACCTTCAGGTGGCAAAAATCTATTTGATTTTTGACGGATGAGGTGTAAAAATCTTGCTGCCGCAAGGTGTTTTGACTTTCTGCGCAACTCTCCCCGCTCGAGTATCCACATACACTTCGGGGTCGAGTTACTTGTCTTGGCAGCTCCTTTGACCTCTGGCAGTCTGTCAAAAAATACTTTTTTGACAGACTGAAAAATCAGGTGTCCAGCGGACACCTGATTTTTTATATTCAGGGGAGATTTAATTCCATAGGGATTTTGCCCTGAGGTACATATTCACCGCAGAGGGCATCGATTACGTGCCGCGCACAACTGGTACTGTTGGCACCGATAAAGCGCCGGGGTGCGTGGGGCATTTTTTCCATCTCAGCAGGGCAACCGAAGTGGACAATGGTAGAGGTACGCTTTTGGACACATTCCATCAGGACACGGAACCGCCGTGTTACTTCCTCTGTACCCAAATAGGCGCTGTAGTGGCAGTAAGTAAAGAAGACGACTTCGTCATACTTAGGTGCATTGGCGACCACAAAGTCATTCATAGACGCATTGGGGTATTCACAGACGAATTTTACGCAGGAATCGGGGAAACGCTCCAGCAGCGCATCGGCAACTTCCTGGGGCTGCCACCACTTGACGGCCTTGGTTTCGCCGATGATCTGGTTGGTGGCGGTGCCGCTGGGGTAGACGTTTTCTGTCATAACCACAAACAGATACTTCTTATCCTTGTCCAGGGCTACAGGCACACCGGGGTCGGTAAAGACTTGGATGCAGTCCCGGTTGATGCGGGCAACGCTCTCTTTTTCCGCTTCGGTCAGTTCACAGCTTTCCGGCTGGCGCATGGTTCGCTCCTGGGCGCGCAGTACCCGGGAAACAGCTTCATCCAGACGAGCTTCATCAAACATACCCTTCTTGTAGCAGTTGAGCAGATAGTTGTAGGAATCCTCCAGGGGAATTCGGTAGTTGGGCAGGAGCATATCGTTGCCGGCAGCCAGCGCCAGACCCAACATATCTTCTTCGCCAAAGCTTTCAATGATCGCACCCATCGCCAGAGAGTCGGTCATCATCAGACCCTGGAAATTATAGTCATAGATCAGGCTGATAACTTTTTTGGACAAAGTGCCGGGATAGTCCGGGTCAATGTTCTTGCAGACAATATGGCTGGTCATAATGCCGCACATATCCTCGCCCAGCGCTTCAATCATTTTCCGGTAGACATAGAGGTTCTTTTCCCGGATTTCTTCTTCTGTTACGT
>JAZQWQ010000010.1:0-2788 GCA_045632385.1 Faecousia sp. | reverse complement strand
GGGACCGTCCAGAATCATCTGGTCGCCGGTGTAAGCGTGGATGGTGCACATGATACCAGCTTCGATGCCAGCCAGGTCATGCAGAGCCTTAGCCATGGGAGCCAGGCAGTTGGTGGTGCAGGAAGCAGCAGAGATGATGTGATCATCCTTGGTCAGGGTGTTGTGGTTAACATTGTAAACGATGGTGGGCAGATCGTTGCCTGCGGGAGCAGAGATAACAACCTTCTTAGCGCCAGCGTCGATGTGAGCCTGAGCCTTAGCCTTGGAAGTGTAGAAGCCGGTGCACTCCAGAACGACG
Source organism: Faecousia sp. (assembly GCA_045632385.1). GTDB lineage: Bacteria > Bacillota > Clostridia > Oscillospirales > Oscillospiraceae > Faecousia. The sequence goes on along the minus strand of JAZQWQ010000010.1, from coordinate 2,490 downwards.
TCAACACCCAGCTCGCCCCAGGGCAGCTCAGCAGCGTTAGCCTTAGCGTAGATGGTGATCTTCTTGCCGTCAACAACGATGTTGTCCTCGCCAGCCTCGACGATGTGACCCTGAGCAGCGTAATTGCCCTGAGTGGAGTCGTACTTCAGCAGGTGAGCCAGCATAGCGGGGGAAGTCAGGTCGTTGATAGCGACAACCTCGTAACCCTCAGCGCCGAACATCTGACGGAAAGCCAGACGGCCAATACGGCCAAAACCATTGATAGCAACTTTAACAGACATAGTTTTTTCCTCCATTTAATAACTTGCTGCGTTTTGCAGCATATTAGACTGTTTTGCGAGGCTTTTTAGCCCCATACGACATCTATTATACTATAAGCTTTTTCGCTTGTAAAGTATCGATTTTGTAAAAAAGCATAATTTTCCCAAGGAAAAAATTGGGACAGCTTACCAAAACTCCCGGATTTGTTCCTCTGTGGCGCAAATACTACCCTGAAAGAACCCATCCCGACCGCCACCCTTGCCGTGAAATGTTTGGGTCAGGGCTTTGCCCAGTTCTGCCACGTTTTCCGTTTTGCTGATCAGGGCAAAACTGTAGCCCTCAGCGTCACTGCCCCGGAACACCGCTGCAAGACCTGCACCCTTTGTGGCAATTTGCTCTGCCAAAGGCCGTGCCGGCAATTCTTTGGTAAAGCAGACGGCTCTATCCTGTCCAGCAAAGGTCTGGGCAATGGCATCCATCAACTGCCGTTCCAGGTTGCCGCTGCGAAATTTTTCCGCAGACAGGGCTGCATTCATCCGCCGTGCCGCCTCACCGGTTTCCAAAATCTTGGCAGAGAATGCCTGACTGACCTGCCGGTTTTGGTCAAAGATATCACAAACCATCCGATAGGCTCGCCAACCGGCAACCATCTCAATCCGCACACCCTGGTGAAATTTCACACAGCTGAGCAGCTTGATCAGCCCCAGTTCTGCGGTAGATTTCGTATGCACACCGCAACAGGCGCAGGTATCAATATCCGGGATTTCCACCAGGCGAACAGGCCAGGGAAGTGCCTTCTTGGTGCGATAGGGGATCTTCGGCAATTCATCTTCTGCCGGCACATGGCATTTCACCGGCAAACCGGCCAATACCGCCGCATTGGCAAGGCGCTCAATTTTCTCAAGGGCATCCTCCGGCAGCAACTTGTCAAAGTCCAGGGTGATCACGTCTGCGCCCATATGAAAGCCCACATTGTGGCAACCGTAGAGCCGATTGGCAATACCGGAAATAATATGCTCGGCAGTATGCTGCTGCATCAGGTCAAACCGGCGCTCCCAATCGATTTTTCCCTCTACCTGCTGGCCAACAGACAGGGGCTTATCCAACAAGTGCCAGACCTTTTCCTCTTTTTCCTGCACATCCAGAACCTTGGCAGAACCCAGCGTACCCATATCACAAGGCTGTCCACCACCCTCGGGATAAAAAGCAGTGGCATCCAGCGCCACCCAAAAACCGGTTTCGTTTTCCAGAATATCCGTCACCGTGGCAGAAAAAGCGGTTAAATGGCTATCTTCATAATATAACTTTCGCATTTTGCAATTCCTCCCGCAAATTTATCCCATTTTAACACAAAACCCAGGTTCTTGTCGAGTATTTTTCCGAAAAAGGTTTCTGTTTTCGTGGTTTTTCTGTAACTTCTCCCGATAAAATGAAAGCAAAAGGAGGACAGGCTATGCAATGTCAAAAACTGAAAACATATATGGAAACCGGGCGGGTGGTATTTCTGCCCCCAACGGTCATCCGCCCCAACCCCAACCAGCCTCGGAAAGTGTTTCGGGAGGAGGCTTTGGCGGAACTTGCCGACAGCATCCGTCGCCACGGCATTCTCCAGCCCTTGTCAGTTCGTCGGATCCGTGGTGGCTATGAGCTGATCGCCGGGGAGCGACGGCTCCGGGCCGGGATTTCTGCCGGGCTGACAGAAATTCCCTGTATCGTGATGCAAATGGACGAAAAAGAATCCGGAATGACCGCATTGGTGGAAAATCTCCAGCGGCAGGATCTGGACTTTATCGAAGAAGCCCGAGGGATCAGCCGGGTCATGGAAGAATATGCTATGAGTCAGGAGCAGACCGCCCAGCTTTTGGGCAAAAGTCAAAGCAGCGTTGCCAACAAACTGCGGCTTTTGCGCCACTCTCCGCCGGTTTTGGAGGCTTTGCGCCGGGAAAACCTGACAGAGCGACACGCCCGTGCGCTGCTGAAACTCCCCACCGAGCCGGACAAGCTCAAAGCCATCGACACCATTTCCAAGCTGCATATGAGCGTATCCCGGGCAGAGCAATACATAGAAAGTCTTTTGGTCGTCCCCAGGGAAACTCCGCCCAAAGCCAACATCGGTTCTTTCCTGAAAAATGTCACCCAGACCTTAAGCCGCATCCAGCAATGTGGTATTCCTGCCATTTCGGAACGCCGGGACACAGAAAGCCAGATCGTCCTGACCATCACCATACC
>JAZQWQ010000009.1:0-8962 GCA_045632385.1 Faecousia sp. | reverse complement strand
GCCTTTACCTATGATGGAGATTTGGCGGTTCTGAAAAATGTCAATTTGGAGATCGCAGCGGGTGAAACCATCGCCATTGTAGGCCCTTCCGGTGGTGGCAAAACCACTCTGTGCCAGCTGATACCCCGGTTTTATGAGGTGACCCAGGGCAGCATCTTGATCGATGGTCAGGATGTGCGGGATGTGACCCAAAAGTCTATCCACCAAAATATCGGCATTGTCCAGCAGGATGTGTTTTTGTTTGCGGATACGATTTTGGAAAACATCCGCTACGGCAAGCCGGATGCTACCGAAGAAGAGGTAATCGAGGCGGCAAAGAAAGCGGAAATATATGAAGATATTCTGGCAATGCCCAAGGGCTTCCAAACCTACGTAGGAGAACGTGGCACTTTGCTCTCCGGTGGACAGAAGCAGCGTGTGGCCATTGCCCGGATCTTCCTGAAAAATCCGCCGATCCTCATTCTGGACGAAGCCACCTCTGCACTGGATACCGAGACAGAATCCAAAATTCAGCGAGCCTTTGACACCCTCTCCAAGGGCAGAACCACCCTCATCATTGCCCACCGGCTGTCCACCATTCGTACAGCCAGCCGGATCGTGTCTATTTCCGATGGCGAAATTACCGAGTGCGGCACCCACGAAGAGCTTTTGGAAAAAGGCGGTGTCTACGCCGACCTGTACACCACCCAAACTCGAATCGGTTAATGCGAAACCCCCGTAATCGCAGTGCGATTACGGGGGTTATACGTTATGCAATACCAAAGAATTCCAAAAGGACTTTGACGGCTAACAGCACGATTACGACCAAAATCACCGGGCGAACGATTTTAGAACCGTTCTTCAGCGCAAGACCTGCACCGATGTACTGTCCGGCTGTGGCAAAAACTGCGGAGATAAGGCCAAGAGGGATCAATACCTTACCGGCCATCAGGGAGGTAAACACAGCGCCTACATTGGAAGCCAGGTTGACCAGCTTCACGTTTCCGGAGGCTGTGCGCACATCAATTTTCGCAAGATAGCAGAAAGACAGCAGCAGGAATGTGCCGGTACCGGGACCATAGAAGCCGTCATAAGCGCCAAAAATCAGAGATGCGCTCCAAATAATGGCTCTGCGCGCCCACTCGTTCAGAGGCTTGCGTTCCTCCGGAAGATCTTTCTTCTTTAGAAGGATCACCGCAATGACCGGCAATACAAACAGCAATACAAGCTTTAAGTATTGCTCGTCCATTGCCAAATGCAGCCGGGTACCCAAATGCGCGCCCACCAAAGCAAGCACAATGGAGGGAACTCCCAACAGCCAATCCACATATCCGTTCTTCACATACCGCACCGTGGAGGCCACCGTGCCGATACAGGAGGAAAGCTTGTTGGTGCCAAGGGCGAAGTGCATAGGAAGTCCGGCCAGCAGATAGGTGGGCAGGGAAATGATACCGCCGCCACCACCGATGGCATCCATAAACGATGCGCAGAACACACCAAAGCAGATCAGCGCCACGACCCAAATGGGATAACCGAAAATATCCATATGTATATATCTCCTTAGAAGGGAAGTTTAACGCAATTCATTGTAGCACAAATTTTCCATTTTTCAACGAAAAACAATAAAAATATGGAATCCCCGGCTTGGGTCTGCGGGTGCTTTGCAAAAGAACGCTTCCGTTCTTGATTTTATTATTCTTTCTGCTATAATAAGCACTGGCATTTTCGGCTTTTTATTTTCAAGTTCACAGTTGGGAGAATTTATGAAACAGACACAGAATTTCACAGAAGGCAAGATTTTTTCGCCGCTGATTCGCTTTGCGCTGCCGGTGCTGATCGCACTGTTTTTACAGGCGATGTACGGTGCAGTAGACCTGCTGGTGGTTGGCCAGTTTGGCGGAGAGTTGGCTGATGTCTATGTATCCGGTGTTTCCACCGGCAGTCAGCTTATGCACACAGTTACCACCGGTATCACCGGCCTTGCTATGGGTCTGACTGTGTTTGTAGGCAGAAAGATCGGCGCCAAGCAAAAGGAAGAAGCAGGCAAGATCATCGGCAGCGGCATTTGGCTGTTTGGCTTGATCGCTGTGGCACTTACTGTGTTGCTGGTTTGTGCGGCAACCCCGCTGGCTCGCACAATGCGCGCTCCGGAGGAGGCTTTCGACCAGACGGTCCTGTATATCACCATTTGCTCCGCCGGTTCTGTGTTCATCGTCGCCTATAATCTGCTGGGAAGTATTTTTCGCGGCATCGGTGATTCCAAAACGCCCCTTATGACTGTGGCCATCGCCTGTGTGCTGAACATTTTCGGTGACTTGCTGTTGGTAGCTGTCTTTGATATGGGTGCAGACGGCGCAGCGATCGCCACAGTGTTTGCCCAGGCAATCAGTGTTTTGATATCCTTGCTCATCATCAAAAAGCGGGAACTTCCCTTTACATTTTCCGCAAAAGACATCCGGGCAAAAGCTTCTTACATCAAAGAAATTTTGAAGTTAGGTACACCTATTGCGCTCCAGGATGTGCTGGTGGGCATTTCCTTCCTGGCGATTATTGCCATCGTGAATAACTTGGGACTGGCCGAGTCCGCAGGCGTTGGCGTAGCGAATAAGGTATGTGCATTTTTGATGCTCATCCCTGCCTCTTATATGCAGGCAATGTCTGCCTTTGTTGCGCAGAATATCGGTGCAGAAAAACCGGAACGGGCAAGGAAAGCCCTTTGGTGCGGCATTGCCTCCTCTCTGGTAGTTGGCGTTGTAATGGCGTATATCACATTTTTCCACGGCGATCTTCTGGCCGGTATTTTTGCCAAGGACACAGATGTGATCCTGGCAAGTGCAGACTACCTGCGGGCTTATGGCATTGACTGCATTTTGACCTCGTTCCTTTTCTGCTTCATCGGTTATTTCAACGGCTTGGGCAGCACCACCTTTGTGATGATCCAGGGCATCCTCAGTGCTATCGGTATCAGAGTGCCAATTTCCTGGCTGATGAGCATGTTGGTACCTACTTCTCTATTCTGCATTGGTCTGGCAACACCGGCATCCACCATCGTGCAGATCATCCTGTGCAGTATATACTTTTCTGTTGTTCTGCGCAGACAAAAGAATAGACGGCTAAACTGAATAAACGTACGGGCGCATCCTTTTTTGAGGTGGCCGCAAGTATCCACCGGACACTTGCTCTGCTATGGGTTCGAGTCCGACAGGTAAGAAAAAGCAGATACCCAAATGGGTATCTGCTTTTTTGGCACATACTACACTATTTGATCCACTCCGTTTTTTCTTTTTATTACACAGAGAGTGTATCTTCTTTACCACGATATACAACAAGCTTACAGAACATAAATTCCAACACAAAGTTTGTCAGCATGGTGATGATCAGAATGATAAAGTCATTAATGCCTGCACCCTCCGCCAGATTGCCTAAGTATGTAGACAGGGGCGTAAACACGATATAGAATCCAAATACCTTTGCCATTGCAACGGGCACATTTGCCGCAGACTTGAATGTGTATCGGCGGTTGAGCGTGAAATTCCAAAGAATTGACAACACAAGGGAAATCAAATAAGGAATCCAGTAATCCTTAATGAAGATTTCCAGCAGTGCAAAGGAACCAATCTGAATCACACCGGCAGATACAGAAAACAGAGTAAACTTTACCGCCTGCCATAATTGCTTTTTCTCTTTCATAGCGTTATCATATCCTTTCAAAGCCGACCAGTAGACCGCCCTTTTCTGCGTAGTAGCTGCACAGGCCAAGGTTCTTGCCGATCTTTACAACCACACCTGGAAGATCTGTCTCAATCATATTCTTCATTGTATTGGCGGCAGACTCATTTAAGCAATGCGCCAGAATAACTTTGCCGGTTTTCAAACCGCTTTCCTTCAGGTGCTTCAAGATCGCACGCAGGGATTTTGCTTCTCCCCGGCACTTATCTGTAGGCTCCAAGGTACCCACATCGCTGGCCTTTCCCACGATGCGAATACCTAGAACACCGGCAATCTTAGCAACGGTGGGAGATACCCGCCCGTTGGCAGCGAAGTTATTCAGGGATTCCAGCATAAACAGTAGTCCGGTATTCTTTTGGTATTTGGGTATATAGGCACAGATCTCTTCGTATGACTTTCCTTCGCTGATCATTTCTTCCAATTTCTCTACGATCAGGGTCAACTCCGGTCCTGCGGAAAGAGAGTCGATCACAAAGACCCGTCTGCCGGGATGGTCTGCTTCGTACATATCCTTGGCGATGCAGGCGGCATTATAGCTACCGGACAGACCACTGGTGATGGTAACACAGAAAATATCTTTTGCGTCACCAAATGCAGTTAACCAATCCTCAGGATTGGGGCAGGAGGTCTGAGACTTGCCCTTGTAGGACTTAAAGAAGTGGATCATCTCATTAAGATCCAACTCCCGGTTATCTACGAACTCCCGGTCAGCGGTAATGATCTTCAGCGGTGCCGCATCAAATGCGACGGTCTTTAATTCCATCAAATTTGCGGAGGAATCCGCAACGATTTTTACAGTTCTCATAAAGGATATACCTCTCTTTCATTTTCATTCAAAGGGTATCATGCAAGCAGGTAGGTTTCCACCTACTTCCGGAATTCTCGCTCGTTGGTGTGTAGAATTGGCCGGTTCATATGTCATCTGTGCTTTCCGATAAAGAACAGCGCAATGGTACCTGGGCCTGCGTGTGAGCCGATGACAGGGCCAATCTCGGTAATCAAAGTAACCTCTACACCGTGGCGCTGCTTCAAAATATCAGCCAGTTGCTTGGCATCGTTTTCAGCTTCTGCATGGGAAATAAAGATCGGTGTATTCTTTTCCTCGTAGGAAAGCTCGGCATATTTCTCTGCCAGTGTCTCAATGGCCTTCTTTCTGCCACGGGCGGTAGAAACCTTGACCAAATGGCCTTCCTCGTCCATTTGCAGAACCGGCTTGATTCCCAACATACCGCCAGCAAAAGCAATCAACGGACTGACGCGGCCACCCCGCTTCAGATACTCCAGGTCATCCACGGTAAACCAAATGCAATGTTGGGGGACCAGGGATTCCATGTAGGCTGCGTTTTCTTCGATGGTAGCGCCCTCATTCTTCTTGTCAACGGCCATATAAACCATAAGGCCACCACCTGCAGAAGCAGCCAAGGTGTCCACAATTATGATCTTACGATCCGGATAGGATTCCTTCAGTTCTGCTGCTGCCATATGGGCAGAATTGACCGTGGTGCTGAGACCGGAGGAAAAGGCCACATACAGAATGTCCTTACCTTCTTCCAAAATGGGTGTAAACGCACGGGCAAAGGTATCGGCATTGATGGCTGCAGTTCTGGCATGAGCGCCTTGACGCATACGGTCATAGAAGTCATGGTTAGAAATGTCTGTGCCGATATATTCTTTGTCCTCTCCGTCAAAAGAAAAGGTCATATTGGCATAGGGCACACCCCACTTTGCCAGCAGTTCCGGGGATATATCACAGCAGGAATCGGTGAAAATTACATATTCGTTCATTGTTTTCGCTTTTCTCCTTAACAAATTAATTTTCTGAGGTCTTGCGGATTTATGCTTGAGGAAGTCCTTCCTTGCTAAGAGTTTGCAAGTTTGCCGTAATCTGCTCCAGGCAGCGGTAAAAAACTTCTCGGTCAGCGTCTGTCATACCAGAGCCTGCCAGTTCTACAGCAAGGGCAGCTCTCTGCTTCACATGTTCGGCAGCCTGTTTGCCTTCTTCTGTCAAGAGCAGTTTGGCGCGATAGAGATTTCCTCCAATGGCTTCTTTACGCACAAGTCCCTTTTTTTCCAAAATGGCAACCATACGGGACACGTCCGCCTTATTCTTGCAACACAGTTCGCCCAGCTTGGCAGCAGTGATACCTTCCTCAAAATTGTACAGAGTCGTAAGATAAACTGCGTGAGGGCTGTTCAGCTCATACTTTGCCATTTCCTCCGCAGATAGCTTGTGCCAGCAACGGTCAATTTCAGAAATCGCAAGGGAAAAGCGCGCAAATCTGTTTAACATAGTTTACCTCCTGGTAAATACTTGTTGCGTTGTCAACTTCTGTATTGTACACTTTGTTAGTTGATATGTCAACATCTTTTGTAGAATTGAAAAATGGCACCCACCATCGTGCAGATCATCCTGTGCAGTATATACTTTTCTATTGTTCTGCGCAGACCAAAGAATAGACGGCGAAACTGAATAAACGTTCGAGCGCATCCTTTTTTTGAGATGGCCGCAAGTATCCACCGGACACTTGCTCTACTATGGCTTCGAGTCCGACCGGCAAGAAAAAAAGCAGATACCCGAATGGGTATCTGCTTTTTGGCATATACTACACTATTTGATACAATGCAACGCAAAGTGCCCGAGCGTTGCATTCGTTAAATGACCGAATACAGGTTATTTTCCTGCCAATTCGCGAACTTTTGCGGCAATTGTTAGAATGAATTCGCTATCCGTAGGTCGTGTTGTGGAACCAAAATAGCCTTGCAGTTTTTTTGCGACATCACGATCCCAAGCGGTTTCAATACAGCGTCGGACGCCCTGCTCTACTCTACCAGGTGCACTTCGAAATGCTATTGCTACTGGCTCATATAGATCTGCGAGCTTCACTGCAAAGACATCTTCAGCACTTGCGGCAATCGTAATTGCTTCAATTACATACTTGTATACATTGATGCTGCTAGAGACACCAAGCTCGTTCATCATATTTTTTGCAAGCGCTTCCAAGTGTAATTTTTCGTTCTTCATATTCGGACATTCCTCTTGTTGTTTTCTTTTTGTTCTACTTTGGAAACAAGAAACTTATACCGTATCTCTTGCCCTATTTATGGTACACAAATTATTTTAGAGCATTTCTGTTTGAAAATCAACTATTTTATAGGAAAATACCTACCGCAGACGATACGCTTTGTATCAATCTAGGGTAGGTATTATGGCATATACTACACTATTTGATACAATGCAACGCTAGGTCGCAGAGCGTTGCATTCGTTAAACGACCGGGATCTCAATCATAATCTTCAGCATACTTTTCTGCCAGAGCAACAATTGCGGAATCTACATCTGCATAGGAGATGTTCTTTTGAATATCGTTATCAAAATAACTCTCAATAACATCTTCTGTACAGCCAATTCCACAATCCCAAAGCATTTCTAAGGTCAATTCTCCGGCAGCATCGTGTTCTTTGCTGATGCCGGTAACAAAATGCCTAGCAAATTTATCTGCCACTAAATACAGTTTCATGTATTCCTTGGGTATAGACGGTTGCACAGAGATCGGTTGCAGAATTTTGAAGGTTTCTGAAAATGCCTCCTTAAACATGGCATAATCAAACAAGCCTTCTCTGTCGATCTTGCAAAGAAGATTGTGCCACTTATTACACAGTTGATCCATTTTTTCGTCCTCCTTTTGGTTTGCCTTTTAATTATACAAACCTTAACGAGTCATAAATGGGACATAAAACAACCCTGGATAATACGGATTGTATCATCCAGGGTTATCTTTTTGGTATATACTGCGCTATTTGATACAATGCAACGCAAAGTAACCCTGAAGTAGTCAATAGTTGCTTTTGTGTACACTAACTATTGACTACTTCAAAACGACCGAGCGTTGCATTCGTTAAACAGCCGTTCTATTCCTCCCACAAAGAGAAAGCAACTCGTTCCGGATCCCACCGCAGTTTTACCGTTCCCACATCGCCATACCTATTTTTTACTACGATACATTCGGCCATATCCCCCACAGGCGTTTCCGGATTATAATAACGATCCCGATACAAGAAGATAATTTGATCTATGTCATGCTCATTCACCCGGGTATAGTATAAATCTGAAATGGTCGGCCGTTTATCTGACCGCAGTTCACATCTTTTGGAAAGCTGGCTTGTGCAAATTACTGGGATATTCAGGTTTCTTGCCATTAGCTTTAATTCTCTGGAAATAGCATCCAGCTGTTCATATCGACTCTGTGTTTTGGTTGGATCTTCTTCGTTAATGATCAGCTGTAAATAATCAATGATAACCGCGCCCAGATCTTCCGTGTTTTCGCACAATCCATAAATCTTTTTCACGGTCATGAAAGGCTTGTCGCAAATCAAAATATTATCGTTAGCTTGGTTGTTGTATGCCTTTTGCAAGCGAAACAAGATTTGCTCTTTGGACATCTCTAATGAAACAATCAAAATGTTTTTGTCACTATGTTGTGCCAAATGTTTTGCGATATCTAAAGCAAGTGCAGTCTTTCCCATAGCCGGACGGCTTGCAATCGCAATAAAAGATCCATTCACTAAAGTGGTTATTTGATTCATAAGTAACGCCTCCTTTTGTTTTCGAGATAAGTATATAATACTGAATGGGACAAAAATGGGACATAATGCAACCACCGATGATAAGAATTGTATCATCGGTGGTTACCTATTTGGTGCCGTGTGTCCTGTTGCGGTGCCCGGTGTGCGCCTTGCCGACGGTGCGGCTGCGTTGCACACCGACCGCTGCCACTCGCTCGGGTCGCTGCATCTGCCGTCAGGCAGCGCTCCCCTCGCTCCCCGGACTCTCACCTGCGGTTCGAGTCCGCTCTCCTTGGAAAGAATAAAGGGAACAGTGAATGTATCATTCACTGTTCCCTTTATTGGTGCCGGTGGCCGGACTCGAACCGGCACGATGTCGCCATCGGTGGATTTTGAGTCCACTACGTCTACCAATTCCATCACACCGGCAGGCACGACGCTAGTATACACTATTTCCTTCAAAATAGCAAGCAAAAATTATAAAGAATTTAAAAAAATTTTACCTGAAGAAAACAAGCCAGGCAGAGCAAAAAAACAAGGGTATCCTTTGCGGATACCCTTGACAGGATTATTTATCTTGTTTACGGAATGTAATGCTGCCGGTTTCAGGATCCATTGCATCTACGATTGCCAAAGATTCCAAAGGATATCCCAGATTCCGCAGGCAACGGCCACCGTCCTGGAAGCCTTT
>JAZQWQ010000008.1:0-6110 GCA_045632385.1 Faecousia sp. | reverse complement strand
TTCCCCAGTATGTGCGCCGGAGTGACCCTCCGTTAGAAATGGTCTGCGTATGGTAGTACGCGTAAAGTGGGCGCAAAAGCGTCAAGCCGGGTGGCACCGCAGGATATTTCCTGTCCCAGCAAATGTTGGGGCAGTTTTTTTGTCCCTGAGAAAGGATGTTTGTTATGGAAATTCCCTACAAAATTTATTTAAGCGAACAGGAGCTGCCAAAGGCCTGGTATAACCTCCGGGCAGATATGGTCAATAAGCCTGCGCCGCTGCTCCATCCCCAGACCCATCAGCCTATGACCGCGGCTGATTTGGAGGGTGTGTTCTGTGAAGAACTGATCAAGCAGGAGCTGGATGAAACAACTCCGTTTATCCCAATTCCAACAGAGATTCGGGACTTTTATAAGATGTATCGTCCTGCGCCCCTGATCCGGGCTTACTGCCTGGAGAAGAAGCTGGGCACACCGGCGAAAATTTATTATAAGTTTGAGGGCAACAATACTTCCGGTTCCCATAAGCTGAATTCGGCGATCGCGCAGGCGTATTATGCCAAGCAGCAGGGCTTGACCGGTGTTACCACAGAGACCGGCGCAGGTCAGTGGGGCACGGCGCTTTCCATGGCCTGTTCCTACTTTGGTCTGGATTGCAAGGTTTATATGGTAAAATGCTCCTACGAGCAGAAGCCTTTCCGTCGGGAAGTGATGCGCACTTATGGCGCAACGGTCACACCCTCTCCGTCTATGAATACGGAGGTGGGCCGCAAGATCCTGGAAGCCCATCCCGGCACCTCCGGCAGCTTGGGCTGCGCAATTTCCGAGGCTGTGGAAGTGGCCTCCAACACCCCCGGTTACCGGTACGTTCTGGGCAGCGTGCTGAACCAGGTGATGCTGCATCAGTCTGTCATCGGTCTGGAGACCAAGGCTGCGCTGGATAAATATAATGTAAAAGCGGATATTATTATTGGCTGCGCCGGTGGTGGTTCAAACCTGGGCGGCCTGATCGCACCTTTCGTGGGCGAAAAGCTTCGTGGCGAGGCGGACTACCGGATCATTGCCGTGGAACCTTCCTCCTGCCCCAGCCTGACAAGAGGCAAGTATGTGTATGACTACTGCGATACCGGTATGGTCTGCCCCCTGGCCAAGATGTACACCCTGGGTTCCGGCTATATCCCGGCTCCCAACCACGCAGGCGGCTTGCGTTACCACGGTATGAACTCCACCTTGTCCCAGCTGTATGCGGACGGCCTGATGGAAGCGGTTTCCGTGAAGCAGACGGAGGTGTTCGAGGCGGCAGAGTACTTTGCCCGGATCGAGGGTATCCTGCCTGCGCCGGAAAGCTCCCATGCGATCCGGGTGGCCATTGACGAAGCGCTCAAGTGTAAGGAAACCGGCGAGGAAAAGACCATTGTGTTTGGTCTGACCGGTACCGGCTACTTCGATATGTATGCCTACGAAAAGTTCCACGACGGAAAAATGGAGGACTATGTTCCCTCCGACGAGGAACTGGCCAAGGGTCTTGTAAATTTGCCTCAAATCTAAAGAAATCAGCCGACCGTCCTTTTTGGACGGTCGGCTTTTTGTACGGTTTGATGAGTGCTTCTAAAAATAATTTTTCTGTTGGGAAGCCTCCTATTTCGACAGATTGTGACAGTGAAAATTTGTAAAATGTTCTTGAAAGCAACTGAGTTAAAAGGAATACAGGGTTTCTTTGCCGGTTGCACAGAACAGGAGGCGAAATCGAATGAAGAAAATTTTTTTGAAGCTTTGCAGCGGCCTTTTGTGCCTGATCTTGCTTGTGAATATGCTGCCTATGAGTATATTTGCAGAAGAATTTCAGCAAAACCTTGCACAAAAGGAAACAATTACGACAACAGAAGAAATTATTTCAGCAAAACCCACGCAAATCGTGAACGAAATTCCGGAAAAACGAACAAAATACGCAAAGGAATATATGCTGAACAACGGTATGCGTATGGCGGTGGTTTACCCGGATGCTGTCCATTACCAAAAAGACGGCAAATGGCAGGAAATTGACAATACGCTGACCTCTAAAACGATTGGTGTCTTGACAAACACAGCCGGTTCTTGGGAAGTGAGCTTTCCGCAACAGCTAACCAAAGCAAAGAAGATCACCATCGAAAAAGACGGCTATACCCTTTCCTTTGGTATGGCGGATGAGCTGCGCAACACAGGCTTTGAGGTTGCCACAGCACAAGGGAATGTGGCAGCTACAGAACAGACCGAGGTTTTCAGCGTAACGGCTATGCAAAATACTACCGCAACCGTTGAGAAAATCGACCTGACGGCAGCAAAAAAAGCTGCAGCGTATCCGGAAACGGTTTCTGACAAACTGCAGTCCCGGATCAAATATGCCAAGGTGTTTGAAAATACCGATGTTACATATGACTTAGACGGCAACACGGTCAAAGAATCCATTATCCTCAATTCCTATAGCAGTACCCTGCGAGGCTATCGCTATACGCTGGATGTGGGGCAACTGCGCCCTGTTTTGGAAGAAGATGGACAGATTACGTTCTATGATGCCAAGCAGGAAAATGTGGTTATGATGATGCCTGCACCGTACCTGGTGGATGCAAATCAGGAATTTAATGACGACATCCGGGTACAGCTAACCGGCAGCGGAAGCACCTATACCCTGACCTATCTTCTGCCCCAAAAGTGGCTGGCAGCAGAAGAACGGCAATGGCCGGTGATCTTGGACCCCGTGGTGAAAGGCGATACCACAAAAAAGAACATTCAGGATGTCACCGTCAGCGAAGACAAAACCTACGACCACAAATGGGGTATGCTCCAGTGCGGACATAGCGCTACTTATGGCATAAGCCGGTTCTACGTCAAATATGAGTCATTACCTGATATTACCTCCTCGGACGTGGTGCTTGCGGCGACAATGTCCATTTACAAGCATGAAAACGGCAGCCAAAATATGACAATCGAGGCGCACAAAGTCACCGAAGCCTGGGTGGATAATGGGATGACCTGGAACACCAAGCCGGGCTTTGATGCCACAATAGAAGATTATGAGGTAGTCAACAGTGAGGGCTTCTACAGCTGGGATATCACGGATGTGGTTCGAAACTGGTATGCGGAAGCCAATAACGGTGTGATGTTCAAAGTTCCAAACAACAAAGAAAACGTTACCACCGATACATTCCGGCAGTTCCGGTCTGTGGACTACGGCTATAACCGCCCCACCCTGCAGATTTTCTTCCGTAACAATAACGGTCTGGAAAGCTACTGGGATTACAGCAGTGCGTCCGCAGGCCGCGCCGGTACCGGCTATGTTAACCAATTTACCGGCAACCTGACCTGGGTACGCGCTGATATTGGCTTTGGCGGTCACAGAATGCCTGTGTCTATCAACCATATCTATAACCTGAACGACAGCAAAAAGGTTACCGACTCTAACAACTCCAATAATACCGCAGGTGTTTTCTTCGGTTTGGGATGTGGATGGCGCACCAATTTCCACCAGCGGGTGTACCAGTGGGATGTAGATGACGACTACTATGTATGGGAAGACAGTGATGGTACTGACCATTACTTCCTATATAGCTCTGCTAACACCTATAAGGACGAGGACGGCATGGAGCTGACCTTAAAAACCAACGGCAGCGGCACAACGAAATACAGCATTACCGACAAAAACGGCAATGTAAGTTACTTTGATACCTATGGTCGTCTGACAAAGCAATCCAATAATCAGGAGACCAAGAGCAGCATTACAATTACCTATACCGCTGATAATGAGCCCTACATTCAGCAGATCAAGGATGGCGCTGGGAGAAAGTATATTTTTTCCTATAACGACAGCGACCAATTAATCAGGATCAGCTACCAAGGCATCGGCACTACGGAAATCAGTTATGTAAGCTTTACCTATACCGGAAACCGGCTGACAAAGGTTACAGATGCCGACGGAAAGAGTTGCACCTATTCCTACGGCACTGACTACACCAATAACGCATATCTTCTGGAAACTGTAAAAGATGTGGATGGTTATACGCTGACCTACACCTATAATAATCCTGCGGAAACATGGCGTCCCTACCGGGTCAAAACAGTGCAGGAAAGTCATAACAACACAAATGCTGGAAAGCTGACCTTTACCTACAACCATAATGAAACGGTGATAAAAGACCAAACTGGAAAGAAAGAGTACTACCAGTTTAACAATATGGGCAATACTGTCTCTGTCCGGGATGCACAAGGGCGAGCAATGTTCAATCAATTTGCCTTGAACTCCCAGGAAGAGGCGGAAGATAATGCAGATGCCACCAAAAAGAACAATCAGTTGCGTGTTTCTTCTAAGCTGCAATACTCGGTTGCAAACTATTTAGCCAATAACAGCTTTGAAACCGGAAACAGTTGGACATCTGATTCCAGCAGTTTAACGCTGAGCAGATCCACAGCAGCCGCCTATCGAGGGCAGTATTCCCTGAAAATGACAAACAGCTCCACAGGTAATGTGGTGGCGAAAAGCTCCAGCATTGGTGTTGGCGCTGGTGTTACCTTTACGTTTTCTGTGTATGTCAAGTCAGAAGATGCCACGGGACGCATTGCGGTGCAATGCGGTGATACGATCCAGAACGGCACAAATTTTGCAGCAGGTATCGATTGGAAGCGCCTGCAGCTGAGCTATACAAACAACACATCCGCAACGGTAAATATAAACCTTTGCGTGTATTTGAAGACACAAGGCTCAGCCTATATTGACTGTGTCCAGTTGGAGAAAAACACGGCAGCCGGACGGCTGAATTTGCTGGAAAACGGAGATTTTATCTATGCCAGCAGTTCTTTCCCCAGCAACTGGACAGGCAATGGCACTACCAGCAGCGATATAGTAGACACCCCCAGCAGCACCGTTCCCGGCTTGCACCGCAAGGCCTTTAAGGTGACCGGCTCTGCCTCTGCGGTAAAGCGAATCTATCAAACCCTGAATATCAGCGGTGCGGCGGGGAATACCTATGTGCTTGGCGGTTGGGCAAAGGGCAACAGCGTGCCTTTGCGTGATAACCGAAAGTTCAGCCTGATTGCCACCTTTAACAACACTGACGGCACGACAACTAAAGCTGAGGTAAAATTCAATCCGGACACGGAGAATTGGCAATACGTTGCGCTGCCTCTGAAAGCCAAGAAAGCCTATAGCTCCATCAAGATCGAGGTTGCCTACGACTATAATATCAATACGGTATGGTTTGACGGCATTCAGCTTTTCCGTGAGAGGATCGGCGGCTCCTTTAGCTATGACAGCAACGGCAACTTGGTCAGTGTAAAAAACAATCAGGGTCAAACGACCCAGTATGAGTACACCAACAATAATCTGACCAAGGAGATCTTGCCATCGGGTGCGGAGCTGACCTATACCTACGACGATTACCACAACGTCAAAACTGCCACTACCGAGGCAGGACAGGTATACTCCTTTTCCTACGATGCCTACGGCAACAACACTTCCGTATCCATTACCAGCAGCGGCACGACTATGACCAGCTCTGCCACCTACACCAACAATGGCAACCGCACCGTTACCACCACGGACACCGCCGGCAACGTTACCCGGTATCAATACAATGTGGATACCAATGTTTTGGAATGGGTGCGGTATCCCAAGGATACGGAAGCAACGCGCACAAACTACACCTATGACGAAATGTACCGCATGACCCAGGCTACGGACAAGGTGAGTCGGCCGTATTACACGGAAACCAGCAATTCTTATACCCAGCGGGCAACCTATGTCTATGAAAACGACATGCTGAAGTCCGTCACAACAACCGGCGAGACCTACAACTTCACCTACGGCAACTTTGGCTTACGGACCGGTGTCAGCGTGGGCAGCAGAAATCTTGCCACCTACAGTTATACCACAGACGGAAATAATTATCTGGACACTCTTGACTATGGCAATGGAGATCGTGTAAAATATACTTACAAAA
Source organism: Faecousia sp. (assembly GCA_045632385.1). GTDB lineage: Bacteria > Bacillota > Clostridia > Oscillospirales > Oscillospiraceae > Faecousia. Next base: position 163 of record JAZQWQ010000008.1, on the reverse strand, counting down.
GTGATGGAAGCTTGGCAAGCCAAACCTATGAAGATAATGCCAAAGTCACCTATTCCTATGATGATGACGGTAATTTATCCATTGTAGCGGACTCTGCCACCGGCAGAACCGGCAGATACTATTATGATGTAACAGGCCGGCTGATCAAGCAGAAAGAGCTGGG
>JAZQWQ010000007.1:0-1648 GCA_045632385.1 Faecousia sp. | reverse complement strand
GCGGTTTGGGCTTTGGGGGCGAAGGTGGTCAGCAGCGCCACGTTGCCGATTTGACCCAGCACGGTGAAGATCCAGAACGCAACCTCCGGGTTCAGGCGCACACCCAGGTAGGGCAGCAGAAGATCCAGGTAGGAAAGTCCCATACACAGCCCAAGGCCTAGGTAGAACAGCCAGAACCGGAAGTCCAGGCACACCAGCTGCCGCCAGTCGTACCGGGTGCGCTTCAGGCTTTCGTACAGGGCTTTGATGGGGTTTGCGCCCTCCAGCAAATAAATATCTGCCAGCCGGAAGCGGTAGAACAAAACCAGAATGACCAGGATGATCAGGATGCCCCAAATGCCGTACACCGGAACAAGCTCGTTTTGCAAGGACAGGAGGATGGCATCATTGTTCGGGCCGCCCACCTGCTGCAAAAGGGTCAGGGCTTCTGTTGCCCAGGGGGACATGGCAAAGAGCATCACGGCCAGCTGCAGACACACAAAGGCGGCAACACTGACGGCAAAGGCGCGAATGAGCATCAGACCCACTGCCGGCAAAAACCGACGGAAGCCGTAGAGCAAGTCCTGGGGCTGAGGGGTCTGCCCCTTGGCATAGAGGATGGCTGCCCGGGTATAGCCCAGCTCCCAGAAGGGCAGGGCGACAGCGACCAGCAGCAAAAGCGCGGTCTGGACAAAGCGCAATGCGGTGCGTGTGCTAAGCCCGGCAAGGCCTACGGCGGTGTCCATAGAGCCGGTGAGCAGGTGGGTGATGATGGCGCACAAAAGCGTCACAACGGCGGTAATGCCGGCATGGAGAAGCGCCAGACGTTTGGGGCTGTAGGTGGCGGCATTTAAGCGCCCTTGGGCGGTTTCAATGATGGTTTTGTTGTCCATAAGTACTCCTTTACACCTCATCCGTCAGCTTCGCTGACAGCCCCCTTACATAAGGGGGCCTTTGGATGGTGCTTCTTAAGATGCTTTGCACCAAAGCCTCCCTTTTGAAAGGGAGGGGGACCGCTTTAGCGGTGGAGGGATTCATTGCCGTTGCGGTAAATTTATGTATTAAAGTCGATGCCTCGGGAGGTCGTCCAATAGGTAAGGGCTTTTTCAATGTCCTGCTCCGGCAGGTCGAAGTAGTCCGCCAGCTCCCAAAGCTGGGTAAAGCCTAAACGGAAGGCTTCTTTGAATTCTTTTACCGATAGGTATTGCTGGGCAAAGTGCCGGTTTGCCCGGTACTCACTGCGCTCAGCCAGGTCGTAGGGGCTGGCCGGACGGTGCAATGCGCCGGTTGATAAGTGGCTCAGCTCGTGGGCGCAGACACCCCGGAACAGCCGGGTGGTCCTGATCTGCTGAAAGTCTAAAAATACTGCGTAATTGTCCCCGTCCCGGATGGTTGCTCCCGGCTGGGGAATACCGGCATAGGGGATGATATCCACATCGTTTTGCCGGCAATAGCGATAAAACTGCGATAATTCAAACACCTGTCATTCCTTCTTCTGCCGTTGCCGCATGAGCCGTACCATATCCCGTACCGTTTCTTTTTGCTCATCGGTCAATTCCTTAAATTCTCCGTAAAATGCAATGTCCACCTCGTCCAAAAGGTCGGGCTTCAGTTCCTCCTGACCCAATAGCTGCGCTACCGTCACCTGAAAATAGGTGGCGATTTTTTG
>JAZQWQ010000006.1:0-2318 GCA_045632385.1 Faecousia sp. | reverse complement strand
AGCCACAAATCGTCCCGTCTGGCCCATTTGAAAGTCAGTTCTTCATTTTGCCGGTTGTTTCTGCCAACGATAATGGTGTAGCCGTCGGTGGAAGTAAACTCCATAGGCTTACTTTTGGCTTGCTTCAACCGCTTTTTGCCGTCCGGGCGCAAATAGCCGCCACCTTGCAACTCCTGGCGAATTTCCTCCAGCTCTGCTTCCGTTTCCGCGCGGTTTAGTTCCTCCAAAACACTTTGCAGATAGTTTAGGTCCTCTTCGGCCAATGCAATCTGCTTTGTCAGCTCTTTCTCGGCATTTTTCATCCGGGTGTAGTCTTTATAATACTTTGCCGCATTTTGCTGGGGGGACAGGGTCACAGACAAGGGGATCTCAATAACACGCATTTGCTCGTCATAAAAGTCCTCCGCCTGCAAAATATTTTGTCCTTTGGTAATTTTATGGAGGTTGGCGGTAACGATGTCGCCCAACTGGCGCAAACGCTCCCGGTCATAGGTGGCTGTCAGTTCTTTTTCCTGAATGGCGATCTTACGGGTCAGCCTTTGGCACAGGTTGGTCACGGTCTTGCGTACCGCCTGACTTTTTTGCCGCATGGCATCCTTGCGATCTTTTACAATATAATAGGCATCCATCAGCTGGGAGAAACTTTCCGCCTGCCGGTTGTTGCCATACTGAAAAATGGGACAAAAAGCAAATTGCTTGGGTGTGCCGTCCGGCAAGGGATAATAACAGGGCTTGGGATGGGCGATATGTTCGGCAAAAAACAGCTGCAGCTTTTCACCAATGCGCTCCGCATCCAGGGCTTCTACCCGGGTGTCCGTTTCTCCTGTTGCAAACAAAACCGCTTCCCGGCAAACCAAGGGGGATAAACCACCCAAATTGTCCATCAGCCGGTCTGCCAGAATATCTGCGCCATTTTGGGCCAGCAGGTTTACATAATCTTCTTTTGTGAGATTTTCCGGGTTCTGTTTGCGGATTTCCTCCGGATAAACATAGTGGAAACCCGGCAGCGCCGCCCGTTTTGCGCTTTCATCCAACGCAATACGGCGCAAGCAATCCAAAATTCGGCCCTGGCTGTCTACCAAATACAGATTGCAGGTCTTTCCCATCAGTTCCACGATCAGCTTTTTCTGGGTGGGATAGCCCATTTCGTCGGTGCAATCGAAAACAAACTCTGCCATTCGCTCCATATCCATCTGCCGGATCTCTGCCAGCCGCGCGCCGGACAAATGCTTCCGCAAAAGCATACAGAACATAGGGGGCTGATCCGGATTTTCCGGGCTGGATTCTGTAAAATGCAACCTGGGAGCAGCGGGGTTGGGTGCAAACAGCAACTTTTGCCGCCCACTTTCACAGCGCAAATGGAAAATCACCGTATCCCGGCTGGGCTGATGGATTTTCTCCACCCTTGCGCCCAATGCGATCGGACGAATTTCCTCCAGCACCGCTTTTAAAAAAAACGCATCAAATGCCATTATGCTTCCTCTTCCATTAAAATTCCGAATAATTCATTCAGCCGGTCTGTCTGACCCAGCAGATACAATGCGCCAAACAAGGTTTCCAATCCCGTTGCTTTTGCGTATTCCTGAGGGCTGGCAGATTTGGGCGCTGCATGGGTGTGAGAATTTTTACCACGGCGGAAATATGCCTGCTCGTCCTCGGTCAGCAACGGTTTCAGCTTTTCGGCAAACTTGGCCTGGGTTGTTGCCTTTACCAGATCCACCGTATCTTTATGCAGCTTCAGAACCGTCTTGTCGCCCTTCTTTATTAAATATGTACGGCACAGCAATTCGTATACACCGTCGCCAATATGGGCCAGGCCCAAATTGGACACTGCGTTGACTTGCTGCGGTGTAAAATTCATTTGCAAATAGTTTTCCATAATGTCCTCACCTTTCGTACTGCTTATGGTAGCAGATTTTCAAAAAACTGTCAAAAATATTTTTCGAATTTTTTTCAAAAAAGTGTTGACAAGAGAAAATCCCCATGCTATACTCTAGATGTAAATAAGAATTATTCTCATTTAGAAACAGCGAGGTGATGTCGATGCAACCAACCAAACATTTCCGAAAGCGAGACACCATTCTCGAGTATCTGCGCAACACCAATGCCCATCCCTCTGCGGAAAAGATCTTTACTGATCTGAAGCCGCAGATCCCGGATCTGGCAATGGGTACGGTCTACCGAAACCTGGCCTTATTTAAAGAAAAGGGGCTTGTTTCCAGTGTGGCCACAGTCAACGGTGTGGAGCGTTTTGATGCCAACACCGACCCCCACGTGCATTTCATTTGCAACAAATGCGATGCCGTCATTGATCTGCA
>JAZQWQ010000005.1:0-1968 GCA_045632385.1 Faecousia sp. | reverse complement strand
GTCCGGGCAATGAAGCTGGGCTACGATGTGCTTTTGGAAAAGCCCATCAGCGACTCCCGGGAGGAAATCCAGGAGCTTTTGGCTGTGCAAAAGGAAACCGGCCGAAAGGTCGTTGTCTGCCACGTTTTGCGGTATACTGTGGCAATTAAAAAGCTGGAAGAGCTGATTGCTGAGGGGGTTTTGGGCAGGCTGATTGCCATAGACCACCTGGAGCGTGTAGGCTTCTGGCATCAGGCTCAGGCCTATGTGCGTATCCAAAAGATGTACAGTGATACCCAGCACCCCACAATTCTGGCAAAGTGCTGTCATGACTTAGACCTGATCCAGCATTTCGCAGGCGCTCGCTGCAAGACAGTTTCTTCTGTAGGCGGTCTTACTCACTTCCGTCCGGAAAATGCTCCGGAAGGCGCTACGAAGCGCTGTGTTGACTGTCCGCATAAGGACACCTGCTGCTATAGCGCAAAGCGAATCTATATTGATATGTGGAAAGAAAAAGGCTGTCCCAAGTTCAGTTGGCCTTGGTATAAGGTTTCTCTGACCAACCCCAACACCGAAGAAAATCTCTATGAGGGTATCTGCAATACAGTCTTCGGTGAATGTGTCTATCAGTGTGGTGTGGAAAGTAATCCCCACGTGGTAGATAATCAGATGGTGCAGATGGAGTTTGAAAACGGTGTCAGAGCGAACCTGAAAATGCTCTTTGCAGCCGGTAGTGGCAGACGGATCAACTTCTTTGGCACGGAAGGCGAAATCCTTTATGACGAGCGCGTGGGCACCATTGAGGTAAGACCTTACTTTAAGGAAAAACAAGTGTTGGAAATCAAGACACTGAACGTACAGGGCTGGGGCCATGGCGGCGGTGACTTCGGCTTGGTGGAGTCACTGTATGATATCCTCACCGGAGAGGCAACGCAATACACCTCCCTGGCGGAGTCTCTGGAAAGCCACCTGATGGGTGTTGCAGCAGAGGAATCCCGCTTGGATGGCAGTAAAGTGGTGTTTGTACATCCCTAAAGAAAATAACCCCCAAACCATTTGGTTTGGGGGGTTGTTATAGCGTTTCCTGCTTGCGGAATTGAGAAGGGGAGCAACCGCAGTACTTGGAGAAAATTCTGGAAAAGTACAAAGTGTCTTCATACCCGCAAGTCAGAGAAATCTCGCCCACAGACAAATCTGTTTGCAGCAAAAGCTCCTGGGCTTTTGCAATGCGGTTGTGGGAAATAATACTTTTCGGCGGCGCGCCGTAATGCTTGTTAAAAAGAGCAATGAGCCGCGGTGCTGTGTAGCCGTAGCGCTGTGCTATATCATTGATGGAAATATCCTCACAGAAATTTGCACAAATATAGTCATAAACTTCCTGAAGCGGGCGCTTTTTGCAATCCTGGCTATCCGTGGCTGCATACCACAGATCCAGCACGTAATGGCAGGTCTTTTCATCCGGGTTTTGGGCAAAGGTGAATCCTTTTTTTGTCAGCTGCGCGATATCGCTTTGTATGCGGGGGTCGGTACAATAGACAGGCGCTTCCGGCAGAACACAATCCGGCATATCCAGTTTTGCCACCAGCAAGGAAAGTGGTTCTGTAGCCTCCCGATAAAAGGGAATGCCGGGCGGGCATAGCACAATGGCATTTTCTTTGGCATTGTACCAGGGGCTGTTGCCGATTTTATACCGAAAAGCGCCGCTTTTCAGGCAAAAAAGCATGGTATGCCCATAGCTTTCCTCAGGAAGATCAAACTGAGGCTTTTTATCAAAGTATGCGAAAAACAGTACCTTTTGGGAAGTAGCTTCCGCCATCCTACATCCTCCTATAGTATTTCAGAAACTGCCTTTTTGACAATCCGGATTTCTTCCTCGGTTGTGGGCTTTTCAAATTGGGTAAATACAACTTCTTCTGGTTTTACTCCGGTGAGATAGCATAGCCAGGTAAGGGCCAGAGCATACCGTCCTGCACCCAAAGATGCGTGGAA
>JAZQWQ010000004.1:0-2492 GCA_045632385.1 Faecousia sp. | reverse complement strand
CATTGGAAATAAGTGTATCCAAAAAAATCATCCTTTCAGCAGCTCAAACAGCTCCTTTTTCTGTGCAAGGACGCTGTCTGCCTGCTCGATGTACTGTTCCGGGAACTTGGGGTTATGAAACCGCTGCAGTGTTCCGTCGGGCAGATTGACTTTATTCATACCACCGCCACCTAAGGAGATGATGGTGTGTACCTCTTCCATCATATAGATGTTATAGAGGCAGTCCTGACCATCCCGGCTCCAGCCTACATTTTCAAAGCTGCCGGACATATATTTCTGCCGGTACAGATAGTAGGGCTTGTAGCCCAGCGCCCGGAGGGTCTTGTTGGCATAGTCTACCATTTTGGTCACATCCTCTGCCGAGGGCAAAGCCACCTGCTTTTCAAACAAGTCTGCGCCCTTTTTCAGTGCCAGAGTATGTACCGTAATATTGGACGGCTTCAGACCGGCCACCACGTCCAGCGAGTGACAAAAGCCCTCGCAAGTATCTCCGGGCAAACCGGCGATCAAGTCCATATTGATATTTTCAAAACCGGCATCCACCGCTTCCTGATAACTTCTCAAAACATCCTCTGCTTTATGGGGTCTGCCGCTGGCCCGCAGCACACTGTCCACCATAGATTGAGGATTAATGCTCATACGGTCTGCGCCACAGGCAAGGATCGTCCGCAGTTTTTCTGCATTTAATGTGTCCGGTCGACCGCCCTCCACCGTAAATTCCACACACCGGGAAAGGTCAATGTGCTGATGTATAATCTCCAGAAGTCTTGCCATCTGGCTGTCTGACAAAGTGGTGGGTGTACCGCCGCCAATATAGAGGGTACGCACTGTTCTTCCGCTTTCTTTCAGCAGTCTTCCTGTGACCCGGATCTCTTGCTCCAATGCCTGCAAATAAGGCTCTAGCAGTTCTGTCCGTTTTCCTACACTGCGGCTGACAAAGCTGCAGTAAGCACAACGGGTAGGACAAAAGGGAATGCCCACATAAAGAGAAATATCTTTCTCATTCATCTGCTCTACAGCAGATACGGTAGACTTGGAGCAATCCACCGCCAGCTCCCGACGAGGCTGTGTCACAAAATACACGTCTTCCAGTATCTTATGCACGTCCCGTTCTGACTTTCCGGCAAGCAGCGCTTTTGTGGAAATTTTGGTGGGACGAACCCCTGCCAAAGCACCCCAGGCCGGAACTGCCTCCAAATGGGGCAGCGCTGCCAGGTACAGGCTTTGCTGCAACAGTTGCCGGCGCAGCCGCACCGTTTCCTCATCGATTGCAAGCCGCTTGCTGGCCCGGGTGGTTTTTTCCTTTGCCGTTACCTTCGTCGATGCCGTCACATACCGAGCGCCAATGGATAATTTCGACTCCACCTGCACATCCTGTGCCACTCCAAACAGACTCATCGCCAGCTGTTCCACCGGGTAGCGTTCTTCGTGACCTTGTAAAATAACCTTGATCATTCGTTACAAAAACGGATTGCTCCGCTTTTCCTCATCCAACGTTGTTTCCTCTGCGTGACCGGGCAATACCCGGTAATTTTCAGGTTCTTTTGCCAATCTTGCCAAAGAGGCCATCATTTGCTGATGGTCACTTCCGGGAAAATCCGTCCGTCCGATGGTGCCTGCAAACAGGGTATCTCCGGAAAACATCACGGTTTCAGCAACCAGGCACACACTGCCGGGGGTATGTCCGGGAGTCTGCAAGACCCGGATGGTCAGACCAGCCAAATGGAGGATATCACCTTCGCCATAATGGGTCGTTCCAGTCAGCTGACACCCGGTCATCCGCAGAGGCAGTTCCAGATCCTCCCGGCACAAATACACCGGGCAGCCATAGGCTTCCTGCAAGGCCGGAACAGCGCCAATATGGTCAAAATGTCCGTGGGTCAGCAAAATCGCCTCCGGGGTTCTGCCCATAGCCTTCAGGCAGGTCTTTACCCGTTCGGCCTGGTCACCGGGGTCTACCACCACACACGTATCTATGCTTTCGCCCCAAGCAATATAGCAATTGGTCTGCAACATTCCCAGTTGTAGGGTCTTTACTTCCATGCTTATCTCCTCGGTGTTTCCATTAACTGCTTGGTATCCAAAATCAGGGTCACCGGGCCGTCATTGACGCTGGATACCTGCATATCTGCGCCAAACTGACCGTGCTGAGGGGGAAAACCCAACTCTGCACAATCCTTCAAAAACCGCTCATACAGCCGATTGCCCAGTTCCGGATCAGCCGCTTCGGCAAAGCTGGGCCGGCGACCCTTGCGGCAATTGCCAAACAAGGTAAACTGGCTGACTACCAGCACTTCTCCGCCCACATCTGTCAAAGACAGGTTCATTTTCTCGTTTTCATCTTCAAAAACCCGAAGTCCCAGCGCTTTTTCCGCCAGATAACGGCAGGTCTTTTCATCGTCTTCCGGGCCGACACCCAGCAAAATCAAAAAGCCCTGACCGATTTTACCAACGATTTCTCCGCCGATCTCCACCGACGCAGACTTCACTCT
>JAZQWQ010000003.1:0-14756 GCA_045632385.1 Faecousia sp. | reverse complement strand
GGCGCTGAAAACTGCCGGACAGGAACTCGGTTACCGTACCCATACCGGTGTTGTTCAGTGTAAGGATGCCTTCTATGGACAACATTCCCCTGAGAAAAGCCCTGTACACTACGAGCTTTTACAAAAATGGGAAAGCTGGAAACGATTAGGTGTCAAGGCCAGCGAAATGGAGTCGGCAGCACTGTTTGTAGTCGCTTCGGCTTTGGGTGTTCGCTGTGGTAGTTGCTTCCATGTGGTTTGGAATCAGGAACGGGAAAAAGCCGGCCTTGCTATGCCAATGACGGAGGACACTTCCGGTGCAATTCGTGTCGGTATCGAAGCAATGAAACGAATCATTGCCCGGGACTTGGAAAGCGTGGTATGAAAAAAGGTCGGGACAACGTCCCGACCTTTTTATACTGTACTTTTCTTTTTTACAGGAATTTGGGATAAAATCACGGCGCTAAACACCAATATGCAACCGATACTTTCCCAGAAAGACATTGTTTCTTTTAACAGCAATGCGCCAAAGATGGCAGCAAATACCGCCTCCAGGCTCATAATCAAGGATGCAACTGTCGGCTCCAGATCTTTTTGTCCTAAAATTTGTAGCGAGTAGGCAGCGCCCATAGAAAGAAGACCGGTATGTAATAAGGTAATAGAACAAGCTGTAATACCTTGCCAGGTAGGTTGCTCGGTAAACAGAACCACCACGAAGGACAGTAAGGAGCAAACCAAGGCCTGAATGGTATTCAGCCGTAGCGCATCCATATCCAGCGCCAGCAGATCGATCATCGTGATCTGTACAGCAAACATGAGCGCACATCCGAGGGTCAACAGGTCACCAGGGTTTACCCGCGTTACACCAACACAGCTTAAGAAATACAGACCGACTACAGCAAGCCCGACGCTGATCGGCACCATAATTGTAGGCTTTCTTTTCAGAAACAGCCCAATTACCGGAACGATTACGATGTACATTGCTGTCAGGAAGCCGGACTTTCCTGCATCGGTATCAACCAGACCCAACTGCTGCAGATTACAGGCCAGAAACAATGGAATACCGCATAAGATACCGGCTTCCCATAATTTTTTATCTGCCCATTTTTTGAAGAAATCCTTACTTTCTCCTTTTTTCCAGTCAAACAGGAAAATTACCGGGATCAGTCCCAGCACTGCAATCAGGCACCGTACCGCCTGAAAGGTAAATGGGCCAATATGATCCATACCCAAGCTTTGGGAAACAAAGGCAGAGCCCCAAATGATGGTAGCCAAAAGTAAAAAGGCACTGCCACGTAATTTTTTCTTCATTTTCATCACCTTGCCATATCCTACCACAAAATACCGGATTTTACAACCGGATATTTGCTTTTTCTGTAAGCTGTGGTATAATAGATAAAAACTTGTAAAATTGCCCCAGGAGGATGCATATGCCTGATATTTTTATTCCCACACTGCACACCTTTGCAATGAAGAATAGTTTTACCGGTTCTTGCGGTGCACTGCGTTTTAAGATCGTGCCCAATGTGGAGATGGCAACGCCGAAGGAAGTGGACTTTGAGAAAAGCTCGATCTTTGTCCAGTTTTGGCACGGTCCGTTTTGCTATGAAAAAAGCGAGATGGAGGGAGAAAACACATTTCCAATGTCTGAGGAAGGCCGGTTGGCATTAAAGGCCTGGTTGGAACAAAACGTATAAAAATAGTTGACTTTTTCGCCTTTTATGATAAAATAACTCAGGATATGTAAATGCAATGCGGAAGCTAAGCAGATGTAGGACATCATAAGCGAGAGGGGTTTGGTGAAAGCCCTCTGTCTGAGATCTGCAAGCCACTTCCAAGCTGTCCGGGATGACCGGAACGGGGGCTCCCGTTATAGAGCAGCTAAGATGTCCTTTATTGGACGAATTAGGGTGGTACCGCGACCAAACTCGCCCCTATCAATAGGGACGGGTATTTTTATTTTATGGAGGTTTTTCCTATGGCAACCAAAGCATACGGTGTAAACGAATTGCGTGAGATGTTTTTATCTTTCTTTGAAAGCAAGGATCACCTGCGTTTGCCCAGTTTCTCTCTGATTCCGCAAAATGACGCATCTCTTCTGCTCATTAACTCCGGTATGGCTCCAATGAAGCCCTATTTCAAGGGCGAAGTTGAACCGCCCCGCCGCAGAGTCTGTACCTGCCAGAAGTGTATCCGTACCGGCGATATCGAGAATATCGGTAAGACTGCCCGCCATGGCACGTACTTTGAAATGCTGGGTAACTTCTCCTTTGGCGATTACTTTAAGCACGAAGCCATTGCTTGGTGCTGGGAGTTTTTGACCAAGGTTGTTGGCCTGGAAGCAGACCGTCTGTATCCTTCTATCTACGAAAACGATGAGGAAGCATTTGAGATCTGGAATAAGGAAATCGGCATCTCTGCAGACCGTATCTTCCGCTTCGGTAAGTCTGATAACTTCTGGGAGCAGGGCTCCGGTCCTTGTGGCCGCTGTAGTGAGGGTTACTATGACCGTGGTGAAAAGTATGGCTGTGGTAGCCCGGATTGCAAAGTCGGTTGCGAGTGCGACCGCTATATGGAAGTTTGGAACAACGTTTTCTCCCAGTTCGATAATGATGGTAACGGCAACTATACCGAGCTGGTACAGAAGAATATCGATACCGGTATGGGTCTGGAGCGTTTGGCTGTTGTCTGCCAGGACGTAAACTCTCTGTTTGACGTGGATACGGTTATGAATATTACCAACCACGTTACCAAGATTACCGGCGCTGCCTACGGTCAGAGTACGAAGACTGATGTTAGCCTGCGTGTCATTACAGACCATATCCGTGCTTCTACCTTTATGATCGCCGACGGTGTGCAGCCTACCAACGAAGGCCGTGGCTACGTGCTTCGCCGGTTGCTCCGTCGTGCTGCTCGTCACGGCAAGCTCCTGGGTGTGAACAAGCCCTTCCTGTATCAGGTGGTGGAAACGGTCATTCAGGAAAATGAGAACCACTACACCTACCTGCGTGAGCGTGCCCAGCACATTATCCAGGTGGTTAAGAACGAAGAAGAAACCTTTGCTCGTACCATCGATACCGGTATGCGTATCTTCGGTGAGAAGCTGGCTGCTCACAAAGCAAACGGCGAAACTGTGTTCTCCGGTGAGGATGCCTTCCTGCTGGCTGATACCTACGGATTCCCCATCGACCTGACCGTGGAAATGGTAGAGGACGAGGGTATGACCGTGGATATGGATAAGTATCAGGCTTGCCGCAAGAAGGCGCAGGAGATGGCACGTGAGGCACGTAAGGCTTTGGGCGACTTGGGCTGGGCTGGTATTGATTTCGGTTCTGATGTAACCGCTACCGACTTTGTAGGCTATGATGTATATAACTGCGAGGCAAAGGTCGTAGCTGTTTGTGTAGGCGAGGAGGTTACCGGTTCTATTGCCGGTGGCGAAAAGGGTGTTGTGGTTTTGGATAAGACACCTTTCTATGCTGAAATGGGCGGTCAGGCTGCTGACCACGGCGTTCTGATGCTGGGCGATGGACGGTTCAAGGTTACCGATGTCCAGAAGGATAAGGGCGGTCGCTACCTGCACAGCGGTACCATGGACAAGGGTATGTTGAAGGTGGATGACGTGGTTTGTGCTGCGATTGATGTGGAGCGCCGTAAGGCAATTATGCGTGCCCACTCTGCAACCCACTTGCTGCAGAAGGCATTGAAGTCTGTCTTGGGTGATCATGTACACCAGGCCGGTTCTTTAGTTGAGCCTGACAGACTCCGCTTTGACTTCAGCCACTATTCTGCTGTAACACCTGAAGAACTTTCTAAAATTGATTCTATCGTTCAGGCTGCTGTCCTGGAGGGTTACGGCATTGATATCCGTGAAATGCCCATCGAAGAGGCAAAGGCTATGGGCGCTATGGCGCTGTTTAGTGAAAAGTACGGCGATACCGTTCGCGTTGTCAATATGGGTAGCTACTCCATTGAACTTTGCGGTGGTACGCACCTGGACAACACGGCAAAGGTCGGTCCTTTCCGTATTGAAAGCGAAGGCAGTGTCGCTTCCGGTGTCCGTCGTATCGAGGCCATTACCGGCAAGGCTTGCCTGGCAGAAATGGAACTGGCACGTCAGCGTGTTTACAATGCTTGCTCCATTTTGAAGACCAAGCCTGGTGAAATGGCTGCAAAGCTGGAAAGCCAGATCGAAGAGATCAAGACTCTGAAGAAGGCAATTGAATCCTATGAGGCTCGCCAGACTGCCGGTGAGGCAGATCGTTTCTTGTTTGGCGCAAGAAATGTTGGCGATTTCCATGTGATTACTGCCAATATTACCGATTCCGATGCCGGAAAGTTGCGCCAGATGGGTGACACGCTGCGGGATAAAGATCCTGGTGTGGTGGCTGTTTTGTCCACTGTCAACGGCGATAAGATCACCTTCCTGGCTGTTTGCGGCAAGGACGCAGTTGCCAAGGGATTGAAGGCCGGCGACTTGGTAAAGCTGGTATGTACCACTTGCGGTGGTTCCGGCGGTGGCAAGCCCGATAGCGCTATGGGTGGCGGTAAGGATGTCAACAAGATCGATGATGCTTTGGCCCAAGTAGACGATTACGTGGCTTCCAAGGTATAAAATTTTGGACGCTGCCGTTATGGCAGCGTCCTTTTTTGTGAATGTGAGGTGTGCTCCTTTGCGAAAGCTTTTATGGTTTACAGTGGGTTTTGCAGTAGCTTGTGCGCTGGGAGCCTACCTGTATGCCGGATGGTGGACGGCTCTGATTTATGTTGCAGTTGCCGCTATAGTTTGGCTGTTGCGTAAACCGCAATTCAAATTCATCCTTGTGATTATCCTTGGCTTAATCGTTGGTACGCTGTGGCAAAGCGGCTATCGTTCTTTGTATGTCAGCCCACTGCACCCACTGGACGGGCAAAAGCTTACCACAACCGTGACAGTTTCTGATTTTGGCTTTCAAACGGATTATGGTACGGCAGCTGACGGATATGTTAAATACAATAAATTGCCCTATAAGATCCGCGTTTACTTGTCAGAGGAAAGGGAGTTAAAACCTGGTGACAGCATATCCGGTGTATTTCGTATGCGTCTGACAACTGCGGATTCTCTTCAGGGAAGCACACATCATTCCGGGGATGGAATTTTCTTGCTTGCCTATGCAGAAGAAGATGCGACCGTGCAAACTGCTGGGAAAACACCTGTTCTTTTTATGCCGGCTGTATTGCGTGAAGAGATTACCCAAATTCTTAATAACGTATTTTCCGGAGAAATACTTGCTTTTTCCAGGGCTTTACTACTTGGTGATGATTCACTTTTAACTTATGAAACAGATACCGCCTTTAAACTCAGTGGTATCCGCCATATGATCGCTGTATCAGGATTGCATGTATCAATTTTGTTTGCTTGCATTTGCATGTTTTCCGGAAAACATCGGGTTTTGACGGCTATTCTTGGACTACCTGCGCTTTTCCTGTTTGCTGCTGTGGCTGGTTTTACTCCGTCGGTCGTCAGAGCTTGTGTTATGCAAGGTGTTATGATTTTGGGTTTGCTTTTTAAGCAGGAATATGATCCACCCACATCACTATCATTTGCGGTTGCAGGGATGCTTATAGTCAATCCACTGACGATCACGTCTGTCAGCTTTCAGTTGTCCGTTGTTTGTGTTTCAGGAATTTTATTGTTTTATGATCCTCTTAATAGCTATCTTCTGCGAAAAGTGGAACAGCCGAAGGGTTATACACGTAAAACTCGCTTTCTTCGTTGGCTTTGTGGTTCCGCAGCTGTTTCTATCAGTGCTGCGGTTGCAGCAACACCATTGTCAGCGGTTTATTTTGGTACGGTCAGTTTGGTAGGAGTCCTGACAAACCTTTTGACAATGTGGGTAGTATCTTTCCTTTTTTACGGCATTATGATTTGCTGTGTTTTGGGCATAGTCTGGTTGCCGGCTGCCATATTCCTGGGTAAACTCATTTCCGTTCCTGTCCAATATGTGCTGATTGTGGCTAAGCTGATGTCAAAACCTTATTATGCCTGCCTGTACACTTCCAGCGTTTTTACCGTGCTGTTTTTGCTCTTTGCCTATGTTTTGTTTTTCCTGTTTTTGCTGGAAAAACCAAAAAGACCGGGGATATTTGTTGCTTGTCTAAGCATATCCTTGTGCTTTACGCTTCTGTTTTCCTATTGGCTACCCAGGTTAGACCAATACCGGGTATCTGTTTTGGATGTGGGGCAGGGACAATCGATATTGTTCCAATCAAAAGGGAAGAACTACCTGGTCGATTGCGGTGGTGACTCGGATAAAGTAACAGCTGATAAGGTGGCAGCGACTTTGTTATGCCAAGGTATTACGTCGTTAGATGGTATTATCCTGACCCACTACGATGATGACCATGCCGGAGGCGTTCTTCCACTGCTGACCAGAATTTCTGCAGAACGGCTTTATCTGCCGGATGTTGAGGACTCCGGAGAAATCAGGAAGACCTTGGAGGAGCACTATGCCGACAGGATCACCTGGGTGACTGAAAAAATGAAAATTCAGGAAGAAATGATGTCCTTTGCACTTTTTCCCGGAAAAAACAACACGTTAGATACAGAAAGCGGCTTGTGTATCTTGTTTCAGAGAGAAAATTGTGCTATACTGATAACCGGCGACAGAAATATAAAAGGTGAGAAGTATCTTTTGGAGGATACGGAGCTTCCTAAATTGGATGCACTCATCATCGGTCATCACGGATCGAATACATCCACAGATCTGTCATTGCTATACCAAACCAAGCCGGATATTGCGGTGATCAGTGTTGGAAAGAATAATTATTACGGACATCCGTCAGACGCTGTTTTGGAGCGTTTAAAAATTTTGGGATGTCATATTTACCGCACAGATATCCACGGTACGATTTTATTCAGGGGGTGAGTTTGTGGCAAAGGAGAAAATGCCGGTGCATAGCGTATCAGAGCTGCGTAAAGCGCTGAAAGATGGGCTCTATAGCCGATTGTATGTTTTTTTCGGTGAAGAACTGTTTTTGCAGAACCATTATCTGCAGCAGCTGAAAAAAGCCCTTGTGAATGAACTGACCGAGTCCTTTAACTACCACAAGTTAACCCAGGAGAATTTTCATATCCGGGATTTTTCGGATGCTGTAGAAAGCCTGCCAATGATGGCTGAACATACCTTCGTTTGGGTGGATGATATTGATATTTTTAAGCTGAACGAAGATGAACGGGATAAAATGCAGCAGACCCTTTCGGATATTCCGGAATACTGCACAGTGCTTTTTACCTATGAAACGGTAGAATGGAAACCGGACGGTCGATATAAAAAGCTGTATCAGACAATTGAGGACGTTGCCTGGCAGGTGGAGTTTCCCAAGCAGGAGGCCCGGGATCTGATCCCCTGGATTTCCAGACATTTTGCCGCAAATAAGAAGACAATTACCCCGGATCTGTGTGCCTACCTGATTGAATTGACCGGCGGCACGATGACGGCTTTGGCTGGTGATATTGGGAAGATCTGCGCCTATTCCGGTGCAGATGCTATTGTAAAAAGCGATATAGATGCTGTTGTAGAGCCAATTTTGGACGTTATGGTTTTCCAGATGACCGATATGATCAGTGCCGGTAAGTATGCCGGTGCTTTGCAAAAGCTGCAGCTGCTGCTAAAAATGCAGGAGAAACCGATTGCTATTTTAGGTGCGATCGGCAATCATTTGCGTCAGCTTGCTGCTGCCAGGATTTTGTTGGACAGTGGCGAAAACTATCAAAAGCTTTCCAGGCTTTTCCCCAGAACCCCGGAGTTTGTTTGCCGGAAGCTGGCCAGTGCTTGCAAGCAGTTTTCTCCCAATTTTTACAAGCGCACTGCGGAACTGATTATGGAAGCGGATCGCAAATTGAAAACCTCTGTGTCTGAACCGGGACGGCTTTTGGAAATGCTTATTATGGAGCTTGCCCAGGAGGCGCGAAATGGTTAAAATTCACGAAGCCATCGTGGTGGAGGGTCGCTACGATAAAAACACACTTGCGCAAATTGTAGATGCACCTATTTTTCAAACCAATGGCTTTCAAATTCATAAAGATAAAGACACCCTGGCGCTTCTTAGACGTGTGGCACAAACGCGGGGCTTGATCGTGCTGACAGATTCCGATGGCGCTGGCTTTGTTATTCGCAATTACCTGAAAAAGACCATACCGGCCAATCTGTTGAAACATGCCTATATACCGGATATTTACGGTAAGGAACGCCGGAAAAATGCCCCCGGAAAAGAGGGAAAGCTTGGCGTAGAGGGGATGACTCCGGAGATTATTCTGCAGAGCCTGCGCGAAGCCGGCGCTACCATATTGGGCGAGGCAACGCGCACGTCATACCAAATCACAAAGCAGGATTTTGTGGAACTTGGACTGTCCGGTGGCAAAAACAGCAGCATTTTGCGGCAGCGTTTATTAAAAGAACTGAGCCTTCCTGAGCATATGAGCAGTAATGCGATGCTTCAGGCGGTCAATTTACTTTATAGCAAAGATGAACTGGAACAGATTTTGTTCCGACTGGAGAAATACGATGATTGACATTTCTGTCAAAAATTTAACAAAGTTTTTCGTGATTGGGGAAAACCTTCTGGAGGATCTTTCTTTTGAGATCCAGGAAGGGGAGCGTGTTGCGATTTTGGGTCGTAACGGGTGCGGAAAAACCACACTGTTCAATATCCTTACCGGACAGATGGACTATGATTCCGGTGAAGTGTATGTAAACCCCAATAAGCGATTGGGCCTGATTTCTCAGATTCCCAATTTCCCGGATGCGCACACTGTGGAAGACGTACTTCGCTCCGCCTATACGGAGCTGCAGGCGATCAGGAACAAAATGTCCCTTTTGGAAAAGCAGATGCAACAGGGTGCTACCCAGGAGCTATTGCGACATTATGACGATTTGTGCAATCGCTTTCAATCCGGTGGGGGCTACGATATGGACGTGCAGGTAGATAAGATCTGTAACGGCCTGGGCATTACCGGGAAGCAGCGCAATCAGCTGTTTTCCAGCTTATCCGGAGGCGAAAAGACCCGGGTCAATCTGGCAAGACTTCTGCTGGAACAGACGGATATTCTCCTTTTAGATGAGCCAACAAACCACCTGGACTTAAATAGCGTAGAGTGGTTGGAAGGCTATATCAACAGCTTTAAGGGAACTGTCCTGACCATATCTCATGACCGTTACTTCTTGGATCGTATTGCCCAGCGTGTCATTGAAATTACTGACGGCCACGCAGAGCTATATTCCGGTAACTATTCATTCTATATGGATGAAAAACAAGCAAGGTTTAATCTTCAACTGAAGCAGTACCAGCAGGAACAGGCCAAACTGAAGCAGTTGGGCTACACGGTGGAACGAATGAAGGGTTGGGGCATTAATAACCGCACTCTGTATCGTCGCGCTATGTCCATCCAGCACAGAATGGAACGAATTAAGAAGACAGAAAAACCAAAAACCGAGAAAACGATGAAAGCAACCTTTGGAGAAAAGGATTTTTCCGGTGATATGGTATTTTCTATGCGCGGTGTGGAAAAATCCTATGGTAACAGAACGCTGTTTTCTGATGTAGAACTGAAAGTTGAGGGCGGCGAGCGTATTGCTCTGCTTGGTGATAATGGTACAGGTAAAACTACCTTTATTAAATGCTTGCTGGGGGATGAAACCTGTCAGGGTAAAATCCAATTTGGTCCTACGGTGAAGTGGGGATACCTGCCGCAGATCATCCATTTTGATCATCCGGAGCGCAGTTTGTACGACACGATGCTCTACGAGAAAAATTGCACCCCTCAGACCGCACGTGACCGCCTGGGCGCCTTTTTGTTTCAAGGCGAAGATGTTTTCAAAAGCGTAGGAAACCTCTCAGGCGGCGAGCAGTCCCGTCTACGGCTTTGTATGCTGATGGATGAAAAGATCAATCTTCTGATTTTGGACGAGCCGACCAACCATTTGGACATTGCCTCCCGGGAATGGGTGGAAGCAGCCATTGAAGAATTTGAAGGTGTTTTGCTTTTTGTCTCCCACGATCGTTACTTTATTGAGAAATTTGCTGAGCGTATTTGGCTTTTGGAAGATGGTAAGGTTCGGGACTTTAAGTGTGGCTATCAGAAGTACCGTTCCATATTGGATCACGAAGCGATGTTGAAAACTCCGGTGACCGTGGAACACAAGCCGAAAAAAGAAAAGCCCAAGGGCGGCACAAAGGAAAGTGATAAGCTTGTCCGCCGCTTGGAGCGAGAGATCGAGAAGCAGGAACAGGTGATTGCGCAGTACGATGAGAAAATTGCCCAATCCGGTGCAGATTATCAGGAACTGACCCGCCTTTTGGAAGAAAAGGAAAAGGAAGAGGCAATCCTGATGGATCTGATGGAACAATGGGAAACTGCCCAATCTTAGGTGGTTGACAGTTCTGATAAACCGTCTTATAATAGGCGGGAATGATAATATAAGGAGCGAATATAATGAGTTCTTGTAATGGAAATTGCTCCAGCTGCGGTAGCGATTGCGCGGACCGTAAGCAGGAGAGTTTGCTTGCAAAATTAAATGAAAAAGCAAGTGTTAAGAAAGTGATTGCAGTTGTTTCCGGTAAAGGCGGTGTCGGCAAGTCTACCGTTACCTCCATGCTGGCTGTAGCAATGTCCCGAAAGGGCAAACGTGTTGCAGTTCTGGATGCCGATATCACTGGCCCTTCTGCACCTACCGCATTTGGTGTGCAGGAGTGTCAGGGTGCAACTCCGGAAGGCTTGTATCCGGCGCTGACAACGACGGGAATTCAGGTGATGTCCATCAACCTTCTGCTGGATAATAACACCGACCCTGTTGTGTGGCGCGGCCCTGTGATTGCCGGCGCAGTGAAGCAGTTCTGGACCGATGTGATCTGGGAAGATGTTGACTATATGTTTGTGGATATGCCTCCCGGAACTGGTGATGTTCCTTTGACTGTGTTCCAGAGCCTGCCGGTTGACGGTGTGGTGATCGTTACCAGCCCTCAGGATCTGGTTTCTATGATCGTAGCAAAGGCTGTAAAAATGGCAAATATGATGCACATTCCCGTTTTGGGCTTTGTGGAGAACTATAGCTATCTGGAATGTCCGGATTGCGGCAAGAAGATCAACGTCTTCGGCGAAAGCCGCCTGGACGAAGTCGCAGAGGCTTTTAACCTGCCTGTGCTGGCAAGACTTCCTATCGATCCTATGGTGGCCCAAAGCTATGACAGTGGCCTGATGGAAACTGTCAATACAGACAAGGTTGCCGACGTAATCGCAACAATTGAAAATGCGGAATAAGCAAAATCTCCGATGCATATGCATCGGAGATTTTTTGTTAAAATGTAAACGCGATCGGAGAAAACCGTTCGCCGGTAGAAACGACAACTTCAAACTCCAGCTTGCAGCCATCGCACAGGCTTTGATCCAACCTGCTCAGAGTCTCAATTTCTGAAATTTTACAGGAAAATGGGACACCCTTGTCAGAATATCCGCCAAATAATTTGGTATCCAGGGAAACACGTTTTCCGTCCGCTTCCACAAGATAGGTATTGATCACAGCCAGGGGATAATTGGAAATGATCTGCGTATTTAACAAATCTTCCCAGGTGTCCGGTTCTTTCGTATCAACGGTAACTTCAGCCTTTTCGTAGTCCTTCAGACCGAGAAATTCCTGGGTCGTGACCGGAATGTAATCTTCTTCCAAAAGCTTGTCGAAGGTATAGGTTGCATCAATGCGTCCGGATAAATAGACGGTGTGACCATCCATCTTGTGTTCGTAAAAGGTTTCGCCGCCGGCTCTTTGGTCCTGTATCCGCACAAAACTGTTTGCACCATCAATAGATCCATCTTCAAAATATACCACAGTGGGCGCTTCTATGACCATCATTGCGTGATTGTCTGAATTGGAAACCAGTGCATCAGCTGGCAGCATTTTGCTAAGCGAATCCAGCATAACATCCTTTCCGTTTTCCTGAATGACCGTATAACTGGGATATTCGTAGAAGGACTTGATGTCTTCTTTTAGCTTGTAGTCACCGACAATACAGTACCCATTTTTTGGCACCATCATAATGGGGTAGTAGCCGCCTGTAAAGGAATTGCAAACGGTACTCCAGGCCCACAATAACGTGTCAGCACAGGAACTTCCCAGTGCGGATTTCAGGTCATTGGAATTGCCGGGGAAGCGCAAACAGCCGGTTTCATTATCGTAATATTCCAAAAACTGAAATATTCCGGTACTGGCGCCGGAGTAAAACATACCGCCGTAGGTTTTTTTAGGCTCGTGAAGAAACTGTTTTCCACTGACAGGGCCTGTTTTGCGGTATGAGATCTCCGTTTCGGTGTGCCATTGGATCGTCAACAAGTCCCGCATCGCCTGAACCGCCATTTGCCGTAATTGCATCGTATCCGGCGCAGTTTCAAAGGTATAATCCGGATATTTCATCGGATCCGGAACCCGATAGGCGATAATGCTGTTACAACCGATACATGAAACAGCCAGCAGGATTACGAGTGTAAAACATACTAATTTTTTCATAGGCCTACAAAAAACGCCCCACAACAAACCAGAGCACCAGTACAATGATCAGGATCGGGATATAGACTGGCAGTGTTGCAGCTGCAATGGAAATGCCCGTGACACCGATCGCACCCAGTGCGTAGATCAGACCGCCTAAAATAGCGGTAGTCAGCACAGCCCGGGTGATCATTTTGCCAATCACATTGGCAAAGAAGAAGGTGTAAAGTGCGCCAATAATGGGGTTTACCGTCGTCAAAGCTGCGCCCACAACGATTTTCAGCGCTCCGGTCAATAGCAACAGAACAACAACGGCCACAAGAACGACCGGGGCGTAGGTAGCTATACCTTCCGGTACGTACTGGGCAAGGATTCCTACAACCAGATAATATGCAATATATGCCAAAATAACGGTCGTAACTCGCAGCAGCAACCAAAGAAATACGTTCTTTCCTCTGGGAATCCATCTGTCTGCCAGATTTACCAGGAATGCCAGGATCAGCATATCCAGCACCTCGGAGCAAATTGCAGTGAATTGTGTGCCTACAAAAGAAAACAAGAAAAGTTTATCACCGGAGATGTCCACAAAGGGCAGGGGAGTTATAAATTTTGCAATTTCGCCGCCAAAAGTGCTTACGATCACCATACCGGCATAGATAAACAAAATTGCAAAAGCAGAGGATACTGCAATATTCAGCGAAGAACGCTTGCCGAACACAAAACGTCCAAAGACACTGAATAAAAATGTTCCAAGTAGTAAGATCGCAGCAGCTTTCCAAAATGTGTCAAAATCAATACCCATAGAATTGAAAATATTGATCATTGTTTCCATACAAACCTCCTGAAAAGGAAACAGCCGCCAAAAATGGCGGCTGATCTTTGTGTAAAAGGTGAAGTAAAATTACTTCATCTCTGCGTCTGCGCCAGCTTCCTTCAGCTCGGCAACAATCTTCTCTGCGTCTTCCTTGGAAACAGCTTCCTTCAGGGTCTTGGGGCAGTTGTCAACCAGATCCTTAGCGTCCTTCAGGCCCAGGCCGGTAACAGCACGGACAACCTTGATAACGTTCAGCTTGGAAGCGCCAGCGTCCTTCAGAATGACGTCGAACTCGGTCTTCTCTTCAGCAGCCTCAGCAGCACCGCCAGCAGCGGGAGCAGCAACAGCAGCAGCAGCGGCGGAAACGCCGAAAACTTCCTCCAGAGTGTGAACCAGTTCGGACAGCTCCAGAACGGTCAAACCCTTAACTTCCTCAACGAGAGCAGTGACTTTTTCACTAGCCATTGTAATTTCCTCCTAAAAATAAGTGTTTGTTTGTGTTTATTTACGTGTAATTAGGCTTCTGCATTCTCAGCAGGAGCTTCTGCTGCGGGAGCCTCAGCTTCAGCAACAGGTGCCTCTTCTGCAGCGGGAGCTGCTTCTGCGGCGGGGATCTCTACACCGGACTCCTTCTGAATACGAACCTGATCCAGAACGAATGCCAAGCTGGAGATAGGTGCCAGGAAGGTACCCAGGACAGAAGCAACCAGTGCATTCTTGCTGGGCAATTCGCCGAAGCCGTTCAGCTGATCTGCAGTCAGAACGCTGCCTTCGACAACGCCACCCTTAATGGACAGGGGGAGCTTGTTCTTCTTGGCGAACTCGCAAACGACGCGAGCAGGAGCGATGGGGTCGCCGGTGGTGCTGGCCATAGCGGTAGTACCGTTGAGGATCTCATCGAAATCGTAACCGTTTTCCTTGGTTGCGAAACGAGTCAGAGTGTTCTTAACAACAGTATACTCAACACCAGCTTCACGGAACTGCTTACGCAGGTCGGTATCCTGAGCTACGTTAATACCCTTGTAATCCACGAAGACGACGGAAGTAGCTTCCTTGATCTTGCTGGACAGAGCTTCAACGACAGCTTTCTTGCTCTCAAGAACCTTTGCGTTGGGCATATATTTCACCTCCGAAAAAAATGTCTTCCTGCCAAAAGACAGGAAGACACGCATAAAAACTCTTTAAGCGCACCTCGGCAGGAATTATGGCATAGCCACCTGCTGTCTCTGGCAACTTGTATATATTAACAGGTTGGTGCGCAGTTGTCAAGCATTATTTAAGATATTTTTTGTAATTTCTGCATTTTCTTCAAGTTTTTCAACTTTTTTACGCAGTTCACGGAAGTTTTCTGCATCGTTTTCAAAATTCAATTCCAATGCTTCACATAATTTGCGTAAAGCAATCGTCAAAAATAGGGAGGCGAGGGTAGCGGTGATCAGCAAAAA
>JAZQWQ010000002.1:0-3940 GCA_045632385.1 Faecousia sp. | reverse complement strand
AAATCAGCAACCTTAGCTGTACCCAGCAGAACTTCGGCGGCCATCTTGCCGGTTTCTACACCGAGCTGATAGTAGTCAATCGCCAGGCTTGCATAGCAAACACTTCCGCCATAGCTGGTATAGACAGGAACCTTCTTCTCTGCGCAGATGCTGCCGACAATGCTGTCATTTTGGGCCACAGTGTTGTCAGAGGGAATATAAACAGCCTTACAAGCATCCGCCATAGAAGTTACCAGCGCCTGCAGCTCAGTAATTTCAGAGAATGTATAAGCTTCAACAACAATTCCCTTCTCCTCAAACAGTGCCTTTACTGCCTCATACTGGATCTTGGAGTTGGACTCGTTAATGCAGTACAGAACACCAATCTTGTCTCCGGAAACCAGGTTCAAAGTATCGATCATCATCTGTGCCTGCTCAGCAAAAGGAACAGCATCAGAAGTACCGGACACATTTTCAGGAATATTGCCGGAGAAAGTATCGCTGTAATCTGTTACAGAAGTTCCCAAAACAGGAATTTTTGTCGTTGCATTTGCTGCAGCCAGCAGCGCAGGGGTAGCATTGGCCATAATCAGGTCAACATTCTTTGCAGTAAAGGTGTTGACAACCGTTGTGCAAAGGTTTGCATCGCCGGCAACCTGGGTATCGAAGGCGACGCTCTTACCTGCAGCGGTCAGAGCCTCAGTTAAAGCATCCTGGAACCCCTTGGTAGCCTGATCCAGAGAATCGTGAACCATCAACTGGCAAACACCGACAACAAAGTCGGCATCTTTATTTTGCGCTGTGCCGCTGTTACAGGCAGCCATACTCAGGCAAAGTACCAGGACAAGAACAATCGCAATAATTTTTTTCATTTTCGCTTCCTCCAATGTTGAAAATATTCACCGCATATGCGGAAAAAAACACAAAATAAAAATCGTCCCTGCATACACAGGGACGATAAAATCTATCGTGGTACCACTCTGCTTCATACTTCCTTTACAGGAAATACCTTTACAGGCTCTAACAAGCCCTGACGATATAACGGTCGCTCCCGTTGTGCCTACTGCAATTTCAACACACTGCTTACAAAATGAACTTCAGGATTGGTCTACTGTTGCCTTGCACCAACCGGCAATTCTCTGAAGCTTTCCGCACCCTACTCTTTTTGCTCAAACGCATTTGAATATGAAAGATAGGCTTATTTTAGCAGACACTTATCTGCCTGTCAAGCATATTTTTCCGGACTTCAAAATACTCTGTCATCGCAAAGGCCATCCTGGCTAAAAACACATCATTGGATGGACACCGCAATGGTTCCTGCGGAAAATACATTTGCCATACAGCAGTCTTCCCCTGGGTAAATGCATCCTTGATAGCATCACGTACTGCTTTCTCTACCTGTTGAGTATTTCCGCCACACAGTTTCGCAACTTTGGGATACAGGCACTTGGTAACACCACCGCACTCACCGTTGTACTTTAACATAAGCGCCAAATACACACATTCATATCGAGCAAACCCCATACGGAAGCCCATATTTAAAAGCAAGTGATGTGCAAAATTCTCCGGAGTGTGCATGGGTCTATTCCCGGAAATTAATGCATCGGCAATGTCCAAAATTCGGGAGGCCACAGCGCCAGAAGCATACGGTTTGCGAAATATTGCAGATACCTGCAAATGACCCAGTTCAGCACAAACGTGATCACTCAAAAAATAACCGGTAACCAACACCGGTGTTGTGATTCCGCTGGCTCGAAGTGTGCGTAAAACCTCTAAACCATCCATTTGTGATAGATGCAAATCCAAAACTAAAAGATCCGGGTTCAAACGCTGAACCAGCCTCAAGGTCTGCAAGCCATCCGTACTTTTGAATATCTCAAATCTATTTTTCAGTTGTTTCCGGAGAACTTGTGACGCGTCCTCGACAGCATCAGCAATCAACAGTTTCTGCACACACTCACAACCTTTTTCTTTCGATGACCAAATATTACCACAATATTTGCTATTTTGCAATAAGCTTATGCCAATATATCGTCGACAGATTTCGACAAAAAAGATGCAGCCCTATGGACTGCATCTTAAAATTTTTAACCGAACCCAGGGAAAAATCCGCCAAACCAATCCTCAAAATCGCCAAAACCAGGAATTTGGGGCTGCTGCTGCGGCTGTGTTTCCGGAACAGATTGTTCCTGGGGCTGCTGGAGCTTTTCAGCCAGCGTAATTTCCAGGTGAACCTCTGCACCGCTGCGGTAGACTGTCACGGAAGTTGTCTGTCCCGGCTCAAATTTACGAAGCACCTTTGTCAGTTCCGCCATAGAGGCCGTATCATAACCGCCGACATTGACAATGATGTCCTTTGCTCGGATTCCAGCTTGATCTGCCGGACCGCCTTCTTCCACAGAATCAACATAGACACCCGCTGGGAAACCATAAGTGTCTGCCACCTCAGGATCCATATCCCTGACAACAACGCCCATATAGGAGCTCTTTACATAACCGTTTTCAATCAGCTGCGTAATCATATCCTTAACATCGTCGATGGGAATTGCAAAACCAAGGCCCTCAATGTTTGCTCCGGAACCGCTGGTACCGGTCATTTTCGCAGTGGTAATGCCAATGACCTCACCTTGCATATTGAACAGCGGGCCACCGGAGTTGCCGGAATTGATTGCAGCATCGGTCTGGATCATATTGATATACGTACCCTCAGTATTGATCGTTCTATCTTTTGCACTGACATAGCCAACAGTCAAAGTAGACGTCAACTCACCAAGCGGATTTCCAATGGCTGCCACCAGATCGCCCACAGCCAGTTTATCACTGCTGCCAAGCTTCACGCAAGGAAGGCCCTGTGCATCGATCTTCAATACAGAGATATCGTTATTAACATCGTAACCAACAAGCTCAGCAGCATATTCTTTGCTGTCGGCCATAATGACTCTTAATTTTGTTGCGCCTTTTACCACGTGATAATTGGACACAACATAGCCGTCTTCTGAAACAATAAAGCCGGAACCACTGGATGCTGTTTCAGATACCTGGCCAAAGAAGTTGGTCGTAACAGACTGATTGGAAATTGCGACAACTGCCTGTACATTTTGGGCATATACCATACCAGGCGTGCCGGAAACGGGCTGTGTTCCGCTTGAACTATTGCCGCCCACAGAATTGATTGCTGCCTCCAATTGTTCCTGCTGAACCTTCAGTTTGTTATCCATAGATGAAGACAAAGCAGCAAATCGATTATTCCAGTAAGCATTCACTGACAAGGCTGTCACACCACAGCCCACGACAACAAGAGCAACCACCAGCAAAATGGAAATCCAGCGCTTGGGGGTGTTCTTCATCTTCTCTTTTTTAGGCTTCTGCTCCTGGTTGTTTTGATAAGTATATGGACTTTCGTAAGGAGACGCTGCAAAGGGAGACGTCTTCTTTTCACTATATTCCTGTTCCATAAAAACCTCCGTTTTTCTTTCTACCATAACAGCATAATATGAACAAATTATGTATCATTATCATATCACACATATAAAATTCGTCAAGAAAAATAAGTAACGCCCCAGCCAGGCTGGGGCGAATGTGATTACTTCTTCTTGAAGGACATACAGTCGGTACACTGGTCCATAGAGGGGTTTGCCTCGTGAGTACCCACCAAAATCTTATCCAAAGAACAGAAGTTAGCGCTGGCGCAATGGTGTGCGCACTGAGATACAGTACACTCGATGCTCTTATTTGCATGACAATCCATATTTTTCTCCTCCTTTTCTCGGTGATATATCTATTATGAACCGTTTTCGAAAAAGTAATCATTTTTTAATTGGAAACATTGACATTTCCCTCTGCAATCTGTATAATAATTTGCGGAAAATGCGAGTTTTCCGAATGCTCAGAAAATTCGTTTACAAAAGAAAGGAAAAATTGCCATGATTTATAGTGCAGAAGTACAGCATATGTGCTCCGT
>JAZQWQ010000001.1:0-2126 GCA_045632385.1 Faecousia sp. | reverse complement strand
TATGTTTTTCTCCTGTGAAAGCCATGCTCCAAACTCATTTCTGGGAACGATAAACACCTCTGTGGACTCCTCATCGCCGACTACGCTGCAATAATAATGCCGGCATTCAAAGGGTGTATCATCCACCAAAAAGAACATGGCCACGGCATCCACCACGGTGTTGAGTTCGATGTTGTCATGGTCCCGGTATTCCCGTTCCGGACGGTTGCGATCATAGGTATGCCGGAAGATCATCACACAGTCCCGGTAACGAATACGTGGTCTTTCCCTGGCAAAGGAAGCCAAAGCTGGGTATAGGAAACCACGCAAATAGCTGCGGGGAGACTTCTCTTTCCTGGGCAGCAGGATGGGCATACGAAGATAAAACCACCCTTCTTCTGTGAGTCTGATCTCTACCGGAACGGACTCAGAGATCGCTTCCTGAACCATCCTTTCAGCCTGTGGATGACCGGTATGGGCAGGTAAAGCTCTGGCCTTCAAGGCGACACCTTCTGAGATCTTTGCTGATGTAACGGATAGCTTTAGGGCAGTTTCCAGGTCTCGGCACTCGCCAATGGTGCGCAGCATCTTTAGAAGCTTCTCTGTCTCCCTGATGGTACTATCCAGTTGCAAACGAAAATACGATTTCTCCGTCATACGGATTCCCCCTGTCTAAGTCAAAAAATGCATTTAGGTCTCCAGGTGCGTACTGTTTCTCTGTTTTCGGTTTAGGTTGTCCCTTATAATTACTACCCCAGGCATTAATACAGTTCCTACTATGCTTACAGTTCCTACCAGAGAAAATTACGCGCGCGTTATATAGGGCAGAAAGTGCAACGCTAATTCCAGACTCATTCTGAATAGGCGCATTCTCCCCAGACTGGTTTTGTTCACGCTCCTCTAGAGCCTTGATAATACGACGGCTCTTCCAGGCAGTATAGCGGTTGCCTCTTTCATTGACCGTACCTGCGGTATGCGTATTTTGGGCGGAAATGAGTATTTTGCGGAAAATACTCATAACGGTTTCTTCTTCCGGCATTTGGATTTCATCGCAGGTAGGATAGAATCGGCTATAAATCACACAACCATAGGAATTAGGCAAACGGTAAAGCTGGAAACAAGTAGCGTAATTTCTGAAGAAACGCCATACCTTGGTCTTCTCCCAGCCCCAGCGCTTACCCAAGGTCTCCAGAGTCAACATAGAGCCATACTTGCCATACTGGATCACAGGCGCAAGGAAAGAAAATGCATTTCCATAATCACGGAACACAGTGTGGCACCACAGATCCAGCCAAGCATCTGCTTCGTCGAACTTATAGTTCATCTCAGCAAGACGTTCGGTGATATTTCTGGGCATGCAAACGAACCCGTATCCGGGCGTAGCATATACGGCACCATCCATGCATTCCTCACCTGTGTACTCCATCACCCAATCGGTGATTTGGTAGGTCAGCAGCTTGGTCTCAGGATCCAGTGTATAAGTCAGGTATCCCAATGTCTTCAGATGATCCAATATCTGAAAGGCCTTTGCGCGGCTTCTGACACCCAGAATGGCTTTTACGCCCACAATGCCGCCTGCCCACATTCCAGGCTCTACAGGGTTCTTATGGCCGCAGTAGGTACCGATTCCCTTGCGGAAAGCAGCACTCTCTGCAAGCTTCAACCAATAGCCCAGCCGTCCTTTCAGTTCGGGCATCTCTTTCCGGGGCAATTTGACCCACCTGTACTTCCGTAAACATTTCATTGCATTTTCTCCTTTCTCGTGATATAAAAATAGCAGCCCTTGCGATGAACAAGAGCTGCTTTATAGGGTCGCGTTTTGCATTTGGCGACGGTCGAGGTTTTATATATTTTTGCTAACAATTTGCTAACAGGACTGTTTTGGACTATATGAAACGGCTGATATCTGCTAACACGACCTGGATTAAAAAGTTTGGAATTTCCTATGGGTTTTGTACTATCTGACACTATTTGAAACGATTATAATTAGAAAAACGGGATAATCGTTTCTCCTAAGCGATAGGTCGGAGGTTAGAGTCCTCTCTGGGGTGCCAAAAAGCGCTGGGAAGCATTGGCTTCCCGGCGCTTTTTCTATTTTTAATCTACCGTTCAACTACAGAAATTTTGAATTTTTTAAAAAATATGCT